>NZ_LJCS01000129.1:0-3204 GCF_001280945.1 Photorhabdus heterorhabditis
GTATATCGGTTATACTGTGTTTTTAATAAATAACAATTAATAAGCGTAAGAAGTTATAAAACATAAAAATATAACTTTGATTTATAATTTCATTAAAGTCACAAAATATAATAATATAGAATCTTAAAGTGTGTTTTTATTCTGGTAATTACTTTAATAACTGATAATATAGTTTAAAACACATAATTAAATTAAATTAAAATAACTAAGGGTATAAAAATGGAATGTAATCTAGTTGTAGAAAAAAATAAAAAGATGATTTCATCGGATACTGTACAAAAAAATAAGGAAATTAACTTATTTATATTTAATGAACATCAAGCTAACCTGCTTCACTATTTTTCCGAAGATATTGCTAAACGTGGTGGTCCACAGGTTAGCGGAATTAGAATGATTGTGGTACAAGCTGGTATTGAATTAAAACAAACATTTTCAGAAATCCAACAAGAAGTGATCAGAATATATTCTGATGGTTTAATGTCCGCTCTAGTTTTTGAAGGGATGAAAAAAGTTACCAATGATATACTCCCTGATAAATTACCCTCGTTTTCTTCACTAGATAATCAATATGCTATCCTTTATTTGGCGGCTCGTAATCAAATCTTACTGGAACTTGTTGAACATAGAGCTTTTGCATATGATATTGAAAATTATGATAAAATAGTGCGTCTGGTTGCTCATTTTAAAGAGGGAGGTTTGCAGGATATTGATTCTGAAAATAATAGAGTAGAATTAAGTTCTCATTCAGGCTTATCCCTTGGCCCTCACACCGAAGGACCATATTGGAGCGCAGTGAAAGTTAAAAATAGTCATTCTCCTTCACCGTCTTCTTTGATTTTATCATCAATGTGGAATCCTCTAATGGAACCTACATTTGTTATTCCAATGCCTGAAGTATTAGAAAGGGTTGGTGCAACTAATGTTTTGGCTCTGTCGTCATGCAACTTTAATTTTACATATAGTGACTCTTATGCCGACGAAAAGGAAGAAGATGGTAAGGGGGTATCTATAATAGATTTTAATGAAAAATTCTCTTTCTCTATCCGATATAACTCCTACCGTTTTTCTGTTGATGAAAAAGCCTCAGATGTTGTCAAGAAAGCATATGAAATATTTTGTCAGGCAGTTAACGATGCTATACCGTATCGATATGTATTAACACAGGAATCTGCAATTGCTATTAATAATTATCGAGCATTACATTGTCGGGATATAGTAAAGGATAATCGTCGATTGTTAGTTCGGTTGTTTGGTCTTGCAAAATATGCGGAAGGAGTTGTTATCTCAGATGATCCTTTATTGCTTAAAGGCTAAATAATTACTCGTTGTGTTATTACAATGAAATTTAATAAAGTATAGTTATATTTAATTTTTAATTATTTGGAATGCTATATTAAATGGCACTTTTAAAGTGTTGGACTAAAGTGCTGCACTTATTATGTGAATCCAAGGGTTTTTTTGATTGGATTTTTAAGTATGTCACATTCTTTTGCAAAAAGGGTTGACTGAGTATGAAGTACAATTATGAAATTCTATTGAATAGCTTGCATTATTAATAATTTAAGCTATTTTAAAACGTTTAATAATATATGGAATCATTATGGAATGGGACCTAATAGGCATACTAGCAACTATTGCTTTTTTGGCAGGTTTTTTTGATGCAATAGCAGGTGGAGGAGGATTAATAACATTGCCCGCGCTATTTCTAGCAGGAATAGAACCTATCAGTGCTATGGCAACTAATAAACTTCAAGCAACTTCGGCTAGTATATCAGCTACTGTAATTTTTGCGCGTAATGGATTGATTGAGTGGAGAAATTCAGTATTTTTAGTACTTTTTAGCCTATTAGGAGGAGTTAGTGGTGCATTATTTGTTAGTGTGGTTAGTAAGAGAGTATTAGAAGCTTGTGTGCCAATATTATTAATCGTCGTCGCAATTTATTTTATCTTCGCTCCGAAACTTAGTGGGAGAAGTAATAGGAAAAGAATATCTGTATTGTTATTTTCATTTTTAATCGCTCCGGTACTTGGTTTTTATGATGGCATATTTGGACCAGGAACGGGTTCTTTTCTCATGATGAGTTTTATGTTCTTCTGTGGCCTTGAGATGATGCGGGCAATGAGTTTTACTAAGTTAGCAAATGCTTCATGCAATATTGGTGCATTGTTCATTTTTATCACTAAAGGCGTCATTATATGGCCGTTAGCCTTAGCAATGGCTATAGCGTCCTTTGCTGGAGCACAGTTAGGCGCACGTTATGCTGTTAAAATAGGTCCTCGTTTAATAAGGCCGATGCTGATATTGGTATGCTGTGTGTTAGCGATTAAACTTATTAGTGCTGAAAACAACCCGCTACGGATTATGATCCTTAATCTTCTATAAAACCAGCCGGTACTGGTTTTCCCTCGCTGTGCGACGCCCTGAAATACGCGATGACGGGGAATACGGAGATTATGGCAAACGGCAATTTTGGTTGAATCAATAAAAGCGATCCCCTGGGTTTCAGCCTTGCGTGACGAAAGAAAAGCACAAAGAGGAATGAGCGCCCTTTGCTTCAAGGTTAACATCCGGGTGTAGCTGACCAACTGGGGAAAATCGGCCTGAAGATAGTGTTTAACCTGCTGAATATAAAACGTTTTAAAATCACGATAATGGCTCATGTGGAATAGAATGAGTATCGTCATGACTTCACTGAGAGAAAGGGAAGCTTCGCGGCGACGTTTGAGCAAACCATGTTCAATTAACTGTTGATGCCAGAGAGGAATAAATTTTTGGCAAAAGTCATCGACGCAGCAGTAAAGTTCTTCTAAATTAAACATGCCTGAGGATCTCCACGATTTTGTTTTCTTTGACAAAAACTTTGATCGTGCCTCAGGCACTTAGTTCCCTTCTTAAGCAAACCTCAGGTTAAATTAAATACAAAGTGGAATCCCGCCCTGGTGACCGGGGTGAGTGAGTGCAGCCAACAAAGAGGTAACTTGAAAAGATAACGGGTATATAACGCAGAAGAATAAATTCAAAGGTCTGAATCTTATTAAAGAGGTCAGACCTTGATTAATTTAATTGGGGCAAGTGCAAGAAGCGGTTACGCTTCTCCCTGTGCTGATTGAATCGCAGTCAGTGCGACAGTGTAAACAATATCGTCTACCAAAGCGCCACGGGACAAATCGTTCACTGGTTTGCGCATACCTTGCAGCATTGGC
>NZ_LJCS01000130.1:0-2852 GCF_001280945.1 Photorhabdus heterorhabditis
GTGCATCAAATAAAGCATTTTATCCACTATCATTACAACAGGATTATATTGAAACCGGCTCATGGCCAAATGATCCTGTACCTGTAACTGATGACATATTCAATGAATTTTCGGGAATACCGCCCACAGGAAAAATACGCTCCTCTGGCGAAGATGGCCTGCCTTGTTGGGAAGATATTCCACCTCCAACACAAGAAGAATTGATCTCTATTGCGGAAATCCAAAGAAAGCAGTTTATATCTCTTGCAAATAAAAAAATAACGCCACTGGCTGATGCAGTAGAACTTGATATCGCAACAGATGAAGAAATGCTATCACTTAAAGAATGGAAAAAATATCGCGTGATGCTTAACCGGGTTGATACTTCAAAAGCACCGGACATTGACTGGCCAATTGCGCCATTATCGTAACTAATAAAAAGGCCGGACTAAGGCAAACCCCGGCCTTTATCATTTTGTTATTGAAATCTACTTTCTATAATGAATATTTCAATAGGAAAATTATTTAAGGCAGTCTCTATAAAATAAGTATTAATCACTTAGACTTGTCGAATTACTTATTAATCAAAACATACGAAAAACAATTAACCCCATAAGATATAAAAATATTTAATTATTCTTTTTTATCTCTAGACTATGACCGATAGAAAATTATCTTTACAATAATTTTCTATCTATATAACTTACTATTGAACTTTAGGAAAATATATATGAATCCAAAGAATGATTTTAAAGCGTTTTCTATTAAAGATGGTGCTAATGTGGTAGATCAAAATTTATATGAAAATAGTCCAGAATTGCAGACTGGATTTCCCCCAATAGGTCTTACCACACATGTACTAAATAAAACATTACGTCAATCATCAACAATAGCCTCTGTTGTCGCTGATTTTATTGCGACAGAATCTGGCAGTGATGTTTTAGATGATGGTAATATAGCCAAGCTCACAGCACAATTAAATAAAGCGTTAGAAAAAAAAATCACAACACAAGTTCCCGATGCCTCATTAACACAGAAAGGTGTTGTTCAGCTCACAGATATGGTTGGCAATAGTAATACACTGGCTGCAACCCAGAAGCTCGTCTCAGATATAAATAATAACGCCAATAACAGACTAGAAAAAACACAAAACGGCGCAGATATTCCTAATAAAAATGAGTTTGTGAAAAATTTAGGTTTAAAAGAAGCCGCGAAACGAGAAATAGGAAACACAGCTAATCAAATCCCAGATGCCAGTTTCTTTTCCAGTAAATTAGATAACGATAAAGGTTGGTGGAAGAGTCCTAGTGGCATTATAGAGCAATATGTAAGAGTAATTATGAAAAGTAATTCTAATAGCAAGAATGCAACATATCATGAACGAAGAGCAAATGTTTCTTTTCCAATTGCATTTCCAACTGCTTTTCTTGGTGCATCAGTTTCAGTTACTGATACGGTGGGGCCTTATATTGAAACACCACTTGTAGCAAATGCCAGCAAAACTTCAATTACTGTGTGGACAGGGCTTTATCTTCCTGTAGGGGTTCACGGCGCTTTTCCAGATTCTGATATAATAGTCTATTTACGTGTATGGGGAAGATAAGATCTCTGTTGAAGTTGGTTTGTCGTAATTATTTACCATATAAATTAGTAGCTATGACAGAATAATGCAAACATTATCATAGCTTAAAAAAGACCGGGATTAAGTCAAAGCCCGGCCTTAATCACTTTGTTATTGAAATCTACTTTCTATAATGAATCTTTCAATAGGAAAATTATTTAATAAAGTTTCTATAAAATAAGTATTAATTACTTAGACTTATCGAATTACTTATTAATAAAAACACACGAAAAATAATTAACGCCATAAGTTATAAAGACATTTAATTATTATCTTTTATCTCTAAACTATGAGCGATTGGAAATTATCTTTACAATAATTAAAATTGTCATCTATAAAACACACTATTGAATTTTAGGAAAATACACATGAACCACAAAAATGATTTTAAAGCGTTTTCTATTAAAGATGGTGCTAATGTAGTGGATCAAAATTTATATGAAAATAGTCCAGAATTGCAGACTGGATTTCCACCAGACGGTTTTACCACCCATATATTAAATAAGGCATTACGTCAGTCATCAGCAATATCATCTGTTGTAGCTGATTTTATTGCGACAGGATCTGGCAGTGATGTTTTGGATGATGGTAATATAGCCAAACTCACTACACAATTAAATAAAGCGTTAGAAAAAAAAATCACAACACATACAACACAAGTTCCCGATGCCTCATTAACACAGAAAGGTGTTGTTCAGCTTACAAATGTGGTTGGCAATAGTCATACACTGGCTGCAACACAGAAACTTGTCTCTGATATAAATAATAATGTGAATAATAGAATTAACCAGCTTCCAAATATGTCGTCTTTCACCGCAAACCTAACTCAGAATGGTTGGCAAAAGTTACCTTCAGGTCTAATTATAATGTGGGGAACAGCACTAGTTTCTTTCGGTGGAAGTGGAAAACCGAATAGCGGATATCTTAATAGCTTTCCAATTCCATTCCCAAATCAATGTCTTAGTGTCACTTTAACTCATAATGCTTGGGACCCCGGCTCAGCAGGAATATTTGGAGCAAAAATAGAAAATCAGAGTCAGTTTCGGTGTTATAGAAGTAATACTCCTTACCCTCCCGCAGTTGGAACATTTTTTATAGCAATAGGATATTAATTTAAAAAATCAAATTGACGATTATCTAATTAAATCTGGTAGGAAATTATGAACAATAAAAACTATGTATTCAGTGCATCAAATAAAGCATTTTATCCACTATCATTACAACAGGATTATATTGAAACCGGCTCATGGCC
>NZ_LJCS01000131.1:0-2817 GCF_001280945.1 Photorhabdus heterorhabditis
ATGCGCGGTAAAAACAGCCAGATTCTGACAGCGATTGAAGTGGCGATTGATGAAAATGATCAACCCGTGGCAACAAAATCGAAGGATGAAACCAAATACGCCACTATCAGTACGCCGGTTATCCGCCATGTAATACAGGCGGATAATGTAGAAGCCGGGCATATAGAGAAACAATATTTTGATCCCAAAGAGTTTCCACCTAATATGACCTTATATCGGTTTAGTCGCAACGTAAAAATCAGCGGCTTACCTGACTGGGAATGGATTAAAGCAACGCCTTATACCAATACGCCGGAACAACGTCAGCAACTGCAACAGGCTTATATGGCTGTCTGGCAAGCCTATAATGCCAAAGATGTGAATACTATTCGTGAACAACAAAAAGTTGCATTACAAGCTTGGGCCTGGTCAACCGGTGAAAATGAAGAGAGCATTTTCACTGATCAATCTGTTTACCGTAATATCAAAACAAAAAGCTTCAAAATGATACCGATTAACTGGAATGATTACAGCGTCCAGATAATGAATCGGGGCAGAATGGTCAAGTTAGTAAATAAGTCAATTTTAGAATATTCCCCAATATCCTACCACTACGTTGATGATGAGGATGGCGAAACGGTTCTATCTACTATTGCACCTATTTTCTCATTAATTAACGGTCGTTTTGTCCAGGTGATTTAATTAACCAATATCGGGTTATTTAACCCGATATTTTTTCTTAATGGAAAATGTAATAAATCGGTGACATCTGTAGATCTCATAATCATGATAAATCGACACAAACTAACTCCAATTTTTTAGTATTAAAATAGCAGCTACTTTCCAGATCAATAGGGAAATGTTTTGTACCATATTTATCTTCATTGATAGCAGCACCATAAACATTGATTAACCCCCAATAATAATTCATTATATTCAATTATAAAAACCCACTGACTATATTATTATTTACATTACCCATTACTGGGTATCTAAAGAAAGTTAAATCTCTATAAATAACAAAATAGAACCCATTAATTACAGATTGGAAATTAGAGTAAATAAATGCTCAATAGAATTATTCATCAATGTAATTGGAGAAAAGGCTGAAAATAAAAAACTTAGTGGTTCTAAATCAACAACTATGAGAAATTTACAAGATGAAATTGAAAAAGAATAGGTACTTCAAGAGCCGTTACCAAAAGAAAAATCGAAATTCAGGATATCGCTGGGTTAGTACTCCGCTAATTTTACTCCTCATGATAAGTTATTCCACATTGGGGAAAACATCTATGATCGAACACAAATATCTGTTGTCGTTTAAAAGCCAGCGTAGTCTCTGTGTGGCGAGAATTAATGGTGTGATGGCCCTGGATAATGTCGGGTCAAAGACAGGCACACAATCCAGTGGCTTTAATGTCACGGCTTTTGTCGAAAATGGTCAGAATACGATGGGATTGTTGATAGGGCAGAAATCTTTTGATGACGATACAGAAAAATTTCATCCCGAATCCTGGTGTGAAGCAACCCTCACTAAAGCGTCTCCGTATGGTAATAAAGATGAAGTGATTAGCCATATCAAATTGACTGTTGACGATAAAGGCAATGTCACAACACAAGAATCGCAGAGCCAGTTACCAACTGGTAAGGCCGGCTTTGATTACGCAGCCATGTCAAAAATAGAAGCGGAAGAAGGGCTATTTGCTGCACAGAAAACCTTTACGCTCAGTGGATTACCGGACTGGATGTGGACAACAGCACGACCCGTTTCGGAAAAAAATGATATGGAGGCGATAAAAAATTTCTATCTGGAAATCAGCAATACTTTACGTCAACGAGATTTAAATCAATTATGGAAAATGAGTCAACCCGCCTGGGAAGAATGGGCAATAGGTGAAAATAGCCGACCAGAGACTTTCTTTAACTCATTCGGTTTTAAAGAAAAATTGGATGATAAGAATTATGTCGTCATACAACCTGAATGGGATAAATATGAGTTAGTACGCTATAAAGAAGGGAAAATGTTCCGGTTGGAAGCAGGAGCACTAGGTGGCTCTCCAGTCAGAATGGAGAATAAAGTAACAAATAAGATTTTCAAGTACAATCCTTATTTATCGATTATTAACGGCAAAGTGATGATTGCTCGTTAAGTAAAAAAATCACGATAATCATTCAGCCTAAGATGAACGCAATCTTAGGCTGAAAATAACAGTCTCCCGCAACAATCATTTATACAGCAATATGTTTTCTCCAAACAACATTCAAGGTAAAACGGAATACAGACTATTTATGAACTATAACCAAAAGAAAAACCGAAATTCATTGAGACATGACATTCAATTTTTACCTTTAGATTTTAGTCAATCTAAAATTAATATTTCTCTTGATGGTCGGGTTATTTTTATGTCTCCTTCACCACTTGCATTTATTGATAAAAACAATACACTATTAAATTCAAAATATCGTTTTGATGGAAACGATGTGTTTTAACCTGATAATAATTTGAAAGACAAAGAGGATTTACCCTTCTTTGAATAATAGATAAATTATTATTCCATAATAAATTTAGATGAAAGAACTTGAAGGTAAAAAATGAAATTAAAGTTGTCTCTTCTTTCCTCACTATTACTTTCAGCAAGCGCCCTTTTTATGTTTAGCGCTAATGCAGATGAACCCATACTCTATATTCGCAGTGTATTCGATATCCAATATGCCTTTTGTGATATTAAAACTAATGGCGTAACGGGGTTCAGTAACCGTAATTCGGCTCGAGCAAATCGGGGATTTGGCACATCTAGCACTGGCTCTATGCTATTAATGGCCAATGGCGAAAATGAA
>NZ_LJCS01000132.1:0-2723 GCF_001280945.1 Photorhabdus heterorhabditis
TAATAGTAAGAAAATGATGTTAGACGATATCGTAATAATACTCTCATTAACCTGTCTGGTTTTATTTGTGAAAATTATTATATGTCCGCCTGATGACAGTAAAATTATTTGATCCTGTTTTAATATGTACAACGGAATTTATTCTCATTTGCATAACGGAATAGATAATCATTCTTTTTTACACCTATTTTGTTGTTAAATTGCCAGGTTGAAAATGGAGTGTTTATCGTGATCAATGGCATCATTAATTGATTAAAAATCAAATGATTATATTGTTTTTATCCATGAGTCATCTGGTTATAACAGAGAAAATAATCTGATTCATATGATTAAAACAAAGGCAATGTTTTATTAAAATAAATCAAATCTCGTTTATATTTGGTTTGTTGATTATATTTCTTTTCTCTTCTTTACTGTAATTTACATATTATTGTTTTTAATCAAAAAGTGCTTTTTGATTAAAATTATCTTGATTTTATTTAATTATGTTTACAAAATTGCCTATTCAAAGAAATAGCTCGTCGGGTCAGTGCCTTTATTTATTTCGACGAGACTTGTCGGTGTTATCTTATTTTCTGCCCGGCTAATTGCCTGTTCGTAAATAGCTAAGTCCGGTTTTCTATTTCTGAAATCTGTTATGGCATGACCCTCATGCTGTCGTCTTATCTTGTTTTTATTATTATTATTGAGGAGCTGCTTGTGGCCCAGAGTTTTCAAAACGAGATCCCCAAAGCCCGTATTAATATCAAGTTGGATTTGCATACGGGCGGTGCGCAGAAAAAAGTGGAATTACCCCTGAAATTATTGGTGATGGGAGATTACAGCAACGGACAGGAACAGCGACCGCTCTCGGAAAGAGACAAGGTTGCTATTAACAAAAACAATTTTGACAGCGTACTGGCTGAATTCAGCCCTACCCTTAACCTGACGGTTGAAAATACTCTGGCGGGTGAGGGAAGTGACGCCAATATCGCGCTGGCTTTCCGGCAAATAAAAGACTTTGAGCCTGAGCAAGTCGCCCGGCAAATTCCGCCGTTACGGGCGTTACTGTCTATGCGCAATCTGCTGCGCGATCTGAAATCCAACCTGCTTGACAACGCCACGTTTCGCCGGGAACTGGAGCATATTCTCCAGGATGACCAGCTGAGTGAGGAACTGCGGACAGAACTCGCCGCCCTGGCGCCGCCACAAGCGTAATAATCCCCCTATTTTTACAAAATTTGAGTTAAGGATAAATTAATGGCAGTCCAAGAACCGGCTACATCTGTGGCGGCAACCCCGACCCACAGTGAAGGTAGCGTCTATCAATCTTTATTTAAGAAAATTAATTTACAGCCAGTCGAACGTTTGAATGATTTCGATCTTTTTCAGAACAATGATGCGTTGGCTGATGTGACAACGGATGAGCGGGTGACGGCGGCGGTCAGCGTTTTTCTCTCGCGGTTGAAAGCGTCGGCGCAAACAGTGAAGCGGCTGGATAAAGCCTTACTGGATCAGCATATCGATGAACTGGATAACCAAATCAGTCGCCAACTGGATGTGGTCATGCACCACCCGGCATTCCAGCAGGTGGAATCCGCCTGGCGCAGCCTGAAATTTCTGGTTGACCGGACGGATTTCCGTCAGAACGTCAAAATTGAAGTGCTGGATGTGACGAAAGCGGATTTGCAACAGGATTTTGATGATGCGCCCGAAATTGTGCAAAGCGGTTTCTATCGCCATACCTACATTCAGGAATACGATACGCCGGGCGGTGAACCGATTGGCTCGGTGATTGCCAACTATGAATTTGGTGCCGGCTCACAGGATATTGCCCTGTTGCGCAATATTGCTAAAGTGGCGGCAGCGGCACATATGCCCTTTATTGCGGCTGCCGGCCCCGCTTTCTTCGGCAAGGAAACCATGGAGGAAGTCGCGTCAATTAAAGACATGGGTAACTACTTTGACCGCGCTGAATACATCAAGTGGAAATCCTTCCGTGACAGCGACGATGCCCGTTACATCGGCCTGACGTTGCCGCGAGTATTGGGGCGTTTGCCCTACGGCCCGGATACGGTGCCGGTGCGAACGTTTAATTACATCGAACAGGTCAAAGGGCCGGACCACAATAAATACTTGTGGACTAATGCGGCGTTTGCGTTTGCGGCCAACATGGTGAAAAGCTTTGTCGGAAATGGCTGGTGTGTGCAGATCCGCGGGCCACAGGCGGGTGGGGCGGTGACTGATTTGCCGATCCACCTCTACGATTTGGGGACTGGCAGTCAGGTTAAAATCCCGTCAGAAGTGATGATCCCGGAAACCCGTGAGTTTGAATTCGCCAATCTGGGGTTTATTCCGCTCTCTTACTACAAAAACCGCGATTATGCCTGCTTCTTCTCGGCTAACTCAATGCAAAAACCGGCGCTGTATGACACCGGCGAAGCCACGGCTAACAGCCGGATTAATGCGCGCTTGCCGTATATCTTCCTGCTGTCCCGCATTGCCCATTACCTGAAATTGATCCAACGGGAGAACATCGGGACTACCAAAGATCGGCGTCTGCTTGAAATCGAACTGAACAACTGGATCAACACGCTGGTGACGGAGATGACCGATCCGTCTGACGATCTGCAAGCCTCGCATCCACTGCGTGAAGCGCGGGTGGTCGTTGAAGATATTGATGACAATCCGGGATTCTTCCGGGTCAGGCTGTATGCGGTGCCGCATTTTCAGGTTGAAGGGCT
>NZ_LJCS01000133.1:0-2665 GCF_001280945.1 Photorhabdus heterorhabditis
AGAGGATTTATGTTGACCGTTTTAGGTGGACTGATTGCTTACTGCCTTAAATTGAAAAAACCATCACTGAAAGTTTTCTACTCAGAAGAAGATTTCTCAATGACGGCTTAAGCAGAATTCGGGTTAATATTACGTCCAATTCCTGAAAAAGATTCGTTGAGGTATGGTTTATAATCGCGATTAAATAAATTATTTATTGTTACACGTGCTTCAAGACCTTGTTGAAAATCAGGTTGCCAGCTAGCGAATAAACCATGCAGTGCATAACCTTTGCTTTTGGGTATTGACCAGAGTGTTGCCATTGGATCTCCATCTTTAGGCGATCTATCTTGCTTACGGACAAAATCTCCGGTCCAGCCTATTGCCATCTGCCATTGAGGGATTTTTATGCCTAACATAGTGCGGGCAGCAGTGGGTGGAATTTCCGCAATCCAAGTTTTATTACCCCAAGGATTGCGTGGTGAAGCATCTCTCTGACCACGGATAGTTGAATAAGACAGTTTTCCGAACAAATGAGTGCTGTCGTAGAAAGTCTCGATTTCCAGCCCCTGAATGGTGTATCCCGGTAAATTACGGTAGTTAGATACAGGCTTTCCGCAATCCGGTGATTTACATACTATTCCACGACGGACAAATATTTCATCTTTGCCTCTATTACGGAATAACGTTGTACGGATTTGCAAACTATCTTGGTCTGCTAGCAGGCTATTGAAATTCAGAATCGCACCGAAGCGTAAGCCTGTCATTCTTTCTACATCCAGATTACGGCTGGTGGCAGTGATACTTGCCTGTGCATATTGCATTTCATACTGTTCATCCACCAACGGAGCGCGCCATGTCCGGCTGATATCCGAAAATAGTGACAGGTTTTGGGTTGCTTTCCACATGATACCAAAATGAGGAGACCAGCCAGTATAGGTGACATTGCTGTAATCATGACCTACATTCGGTGAGTTATCATTGTAGATTGCCGCGATATTGGGTTTGCCAATATTGGTGATATGGTCATAGCGAACACTGGGTGTCACAGTAACACTGCCGATAACCATCGTATCCTGTAAATAGAAACTATTCGTTTTTTGCTCGCCAGAAGGCATATAGGTTGGTTGAAAATAGCCATAATTATATTCAGGTCTCTTGTCTTTGCTTCTATCATGGATAAGGGTATTACGTTGATTTTTATGCCAACGAACTCCAGCTAATAATGTGTGCTCTATTGGTCCGGTTATAAAATCACTTTTGTTATTTATATCTATTAAGTTATCCACATAGTTGATCCAGCTTTCATTTCCCAATGAACCAATAAAACCGTTATGGGCTTTTTCAGAGCGTTTATCATGCTGCTCTGTTTTCGAATAGGCATAGGTTGCTGTCAGGTTAAGTAACAGATTATCTTCCGGTGCAATATTCCATTTAGCTGTGTAATTTTGGTCTGTTTGATCACGATAAACCAATTTCCGGCGCCAGGCTTCATTCCAACCATATTTTTCAACCTCGGCTTCTGACGGAACGGCTATTTCATTACTCTTTGCTGCCCAGGGTTGCCAGCCATCAGAATCAAAACGCGTAGCGGAAAGTGTCAACGTATTAGCATCGTTTAGGTAAAAATTCGTTTTCAGTAAATAAGATGCCTGATCACTTTTAGAGAAAGCAAAGCGGGTACCATCGGGGCGTTTAATATTGCCGCCATCCCGTTTACTCATATATAACAGGCCATCAGCGAAGCCTTCTATTGTCCGGCCATAAACTGCACTGCTATAAATATTTTGTTGGTCATTGGTGTGATAACTGTATTTCAGCAATCCACCAAAATCTTCTCCCGGCCGTAACAAATCACTGGCATCTTTGGTGACAACTTTGACTGTTCCGCCAAATCCGCCATTACCATCAAGTAGATTATGCGGGCCTTTATCGACATCGACTCGCTTGATTAATTCAGGCTCAATAAAGATAGAGCCTTGGCGATATTTCTCGAAGCCTTTCGGTGCGTCATCTAAGGTGACTTTAACGTCTTCTGTATCACCCATTCCCCAGATATTCAGAGTTTGGCCGCCTGGACGAGGTGATCCCGACATAGAAACGCCGGGAAGTTGATCAAGCAGTTCGGCAATATTATCCGCCTGGGTGCGTTCAATATCCTCTTTTTTCAATACTGAGCTGCCAGCACTGACGCTGTTATTTAAGCCATTAACAACTGAAAGTGCAGGAAATATGAGCATTTTTTCTGGTTTCTCCGGTTTTTCCCTGGTCTTTTGGGATTCATTTTCCTGTGCGGCCAGATGATTGGGTAGACCTGCACTAAGAGCGATCATGCCTGATAAGACATAATGAATCGTACGATTCATTTGTGGTGTCGTCGTCGTTGCGGAGTTTTTTTGCAGTTTCTGGCTATTTTTAATTGTCATAATCACCCCATGAAATATCACTAAATAAAATAACTATACTTAGTAGGTCACTTCACAAAGAGAATCGGGCAGAAAAAATTAATAACGGTATTAATTTTTTGCCTTGTTGATCAAAAGATTTTCAAAACCGAACTTAGCGAAAAACGCCGTAAACCCTCGGCCAGTGCGGGCGGGGATATAAGGCGAAAAGCCCGCAGGGCTTTAAAGATCAATCTGGCGTTGACTGACTCTGAACGTAGGCTCTGAGCGTTTCAATCGTT
>NZ_LJCS01000134.1:0-2623 GCF_001280945.1 Photorhabdus heterorhabditis
GGTTCATCAGGCGCGGAACTCATCGAGGCGCAGGTTCCTTGCCTATAGTGACGCCGGATAGATTTAAGCAAGCCCAAAATTCATCAAAATGAGTGTTGCAAAAACGAGGGCGACCATAGATTTTATGCTCTCCTACTATACATTCTCTTCATTCATATAAAAAATGGGTGAACAGGAGATACAGTCAATGAATATCATATTAATTGCGGCAAACCCAGATGTAGCAAGGCGTTCAGTGAATTATGCAGAGGGTGGACAGCGAAGGAGGCGAAAAAGATTTTTAGGGGGTATTTCTGGCAGGCAAATAAAAGCCGGATGAGTCTGGGATAATAAATTTAGTGCATAATTTTTTTATTATGGTAAGACTGAAATTAAAATTAAGTAATTGTCTGATTTTGCTTAAGAATAGAGATTCATCACAAATTTAAAGGTGGATCTTTTCCATGCTGGAATGGGTAAGTATTGTTGTTATATCCTGTTTAATTGATGCTACATCGGAAATCTTGACACAAGTCAATCAATTATTAATTTGATATTGAGTGCTACGGAGAATTGAGGAATGACACATAAAAAATATAATCCCACTTGGGATGGTTATATGGGCGATTTTTTAAGGGGCAATGTAGGGATTAATCAGTTAAAACCCCAGCATGAATTTTTTGATGCCATTGGGTTAGAAAAAGTATTGAATGATAATACCCAATATCACTTTGTTCTCACATTAGCGCAAGCCAAAAGCATTATTGAGGATATCAGTCCCTCCCATCCACAAACCCCAAGTCATGGAGAAGCATTTGCAAGAGGTACGGAAGCAGAAAATCTAAGTTACGGAGACGAATTTGCAAGAGGCACGGAAGTAGATAACAAGAAAAAAAATCCTATGGCGTATGTACTTTCTGTCACAGATCCTATTTCCACCTATGCGGGAAATATTTATGATTCACATGGGTTTTTTGATGTTTGCCGGGAATTTAAGAGGTTAAGTATTACTGCAAAAACCTATGTGGGAGAAAATGGGAAAAAATATATTCATCTGTCAGGTCATGCTGGTCTTAGGCGCCTTGTCAGGGGAACCCGATACGGTGCTAGCCACCCTCAAATGTTAGCCATGGGGATAGGACAGCAGGGTCTTAATGCTAGTATTATCAAAGGTGTTAGATTCTGTATTGTCTTTTCGATTGGCTATAGATTGATAGAAAGTATTTTTAAGGATGAATATACTTTAGCCGATTTTATCGGCAACATAACAATGGATATGGCTAAAACTGCTATTATTGCTGCTTCCTCTTGGATTGTAGGATCACTTTTAACTGCCACTGCTTTGGTAGGTGGAAGTATTATTGTTGTTGCGGGAATAGTTTTAGCTGTTGGAATTCTAGCGGCTATCGGTTTAGATCTTGTTGATAAGCAATATGGAATAAGCGAAAAATTAATAGCACTTTTTAAAGAAGAAATGAAGAGAAAGCCAAGAACACCGGAAGCAGACTTACAATATTTTTTTAATACGATGGGAAGAATTAGGTGAATAGCAAATATTTAAAAGCCTTGGGTGGAGTAATATTGTTATTATTCCTTACATTTCTGATGTTCTTCATTATTAAATCTGCTGTTTCATTAGTATTAATGAAAGATGAAATAACATTCTCCAGCGCAGTTGTTATAAGTATTCTATCTTTCCCTATAATATTTTACTCTTTATCAGGTTCTATTTTTTTCTTTATATTTGATAGATTACCTAAATACAACAAAATACTTGTTAAGTACCTGAGTAGATTGATGATTGCATCATTTGTCATTAGCTTACCTATCTCTTTTTATGTTGATTATAAGTTAAAAAATGATGGTTATTTGACATGTGATAAAATATCGTGGATGTCACCAACAACCTATGTAAGAAATTTATTACTTTGTAAATGAAAAGTTTTGTAAATATTTTGTCTTCATGTTTCCCCTTGTTTAGCCTCTAAATCACAGAGGCTTTTTTATTATTTTTCACGGTGTTAAATAGTGTTTTAAAGAAAATAACTATTCCAAAAACACCATGAAAAAACTACTCGAATTACACCAACATAAAACCGATTTAACCCAACAAATGCGCTCGTTGCTTACCAAAGCCGAAGACGAAAAGCGCTCACTGACTGCCGAGGAAGCCAAACAGTTCGACGAATTGCGCAGCCAATCCGATACGCTCAATACAGAAATTGCCCGCTATGAAGCCTTGTCTGATGAAGAACGCAGTCAGGCGGGTAAAAACCCAGCCGACCAGTAAAAAACTCAGCAATGACGAACTAGGAGAGCATAAAAAAGTCTGCGGCACTTGAGTTATTTAGCGGTAAAGTGGGCAACTCAACCGGACTATTACCCATTATCGGCCCATGAATACTTATACGTTAAAGTGACTTCTTTAGCTGCTTTGCTACATAAATGCCCCACACTAATGAGATGGCCGCCCTCACCCTGTTAGCAATATATTGACAGCGTGTGATTTATTTTTTATTTAAGAGGCCACCATCATGAACACTATCGCATTGATTGGCATCGATCTTGGCAAGCATTCCTTTCATATCCATTGTCAGGATCAATCAGGAAAAGCGTTGCTGCGTAAAAAATTCACCCGAACTAA
>NZ_LJCS01000135.1:0-2590 GCF_001280945.1 Photorhabdus heterorhabditis
CATATTAAAACAGGATCAAATAATTTTACTGTCATCAGGCGGACATATAATAATTTTCACAAATAAAACCAGACAGGTTAATGAGAGTATTATTACGATATCGTCTAACATCATTTTCTTACTATTAGCACTACTCTTATTTACTTTCCCATCCCTATAACGAATAACGAGACAAATAAGTATAATAATGATATAAATTAAAACCACTGCAAAGTAAATACTCGTTCAATTCAAGGTTGTTACTGCGCAGATTATTTTATTTCATAAGTTATACTTAAAAACGAATAATTTATGAGAAGCTCCCCCAGCAATTTCTCGTTTCTGCTCATAGCCTTTTTCCGCTGGCTTCATTAAGACACTTGAGATTCACCTTGATATTCAACCCGATAACCTTCTTTTTCCCGCATTAACCCCCGAAATCCCTGCAAACTGAACTGACGCAGATGATTGATTGTAAATTTATTCCCATACAAATGTTAGAAATAATCATAAATTCCAAATGCCAGAGACGATAAAATCGTCACAGACCGCTGACACCTCTTATAAAGAGGTGTTGCGCTAATGTATGAAAGGGTACATATAAATAATGATGGTCGTAACGTAAATGATACATGCCGGGATACCCGCCGTTGCCATCGAGTCGCTTCTCCTTCAACGCAGGGGTGGCGCGCGTTCGACGATAAGACGTTACCCCTCTGTCTGGAGGGTGAATAAGACGGAAGCGTTTCCGCTCCCGTCACCTGTAACTACGGAACAATCACAAAATCAGGGTTCGCAATGGAGAACAGGACATTGCGGTCAGCAGCTGGCGGGTAAATCCACTGGGTATTGATTTCCTGCTTAATTTTTTTACCTTCCATACCGGTAACAAGTACCCTGCGCTCCCAGCCCTCAGTGAATAATGCCCCCCATGCACCTAGGTCGAGGCAGGTCACATATTTCGGCTAGCTGTAGGGGTGCAGTAGTAATCCCGTCAGTTCCGCCGCCGCATTATACCCGGCAACACGGCCGAGGCTCATGGCATTCTTGGCAAGAATAGTCCTTGTTTACCCTGTCAATAAACAGAGACCAATTTAGTCCCTGTTTCCTTTTGCTCTTTATACGAAAAGGAAATCGGCATCCGCTGAACAAACGATCACGGCCAGTAGTCCCAGAAGACAAGCACCCAGCGGAACGCGTCACCGTCATCAGTCTGGAACCGCTGATCAGATCGAATGTTCCTGCACTGACCCGGCACAGGGCGAAACACTACATAATGATGATATCGCACGCCTTTCCCCACTTTGCCACGGACATATAAATATACTCGGCCATTATTCCTTCCCGCTGGCAGAACAGGTGACAAAAGGTCATCTGAGGCCATTAAAAGAGGCGTCAAAGGAGGAAGATATTGCTTAACGTGAGTTTTCGTTCCACTGAGCGTCAGACCCCGTTCCATGATGTTAAAATTATCTAACTATTTCAGTCAGTGACTTATCCATTTCCCAACCCTCTTCAAATGGTGATAGGTTAACAAAATTGTCCCCAATGATTTATGCTCTTGCATTGATTCAGATATTGATGCAATATTGCATCAATATCTGAATCAATGAGGTAATCAAATGCGAACTACTGTCACGATTGATGATGTGCTGTATGCACAGGCGCTGGAAATGGCCGATCCTAGCATGGACAAAGCTGATATTTTCCGGGAAGCGGTGAAAACGTTTGTACAGGTGCAGGCGGCAAAGCGGCTCGCTTCGCTCGGCGGTACGTCGCCTGAAATGCAGACGATTCCCCGCCGCCGCGAGGAGCCATCCGCATAATGACTATTTTGGTTGATACATCCGTCTGGGTTGACCATTTTAAAAACCGGAATGATGGGTTGATTCAGTTGCTCAGCTGGAATCTGGTTCTGATTCATCCAATGGTATTGGCAGAGATAGCATGTGGTACCCCTCCGGCTCCAAGACTGCGAACACTAGGTGATCTAGGTCTCTTACCACCGAGCCACCAGGCCAGTATTGCAGAAGTGATGGCGTTTATTGAAAATGAAAAACTGTACGGGCTTGGATGTGGTTTTATTGATATTACGTTGCTGGCATCAACCTTAATAACGCCAGGAGCAAGACTTTGGACATTGGATAAGCGACTTGAGAGATTGGCTAAACGTCTTAATGTGAGTTATCAGCCGATTCATTGACCGGAAACTTATAATTATTTTTTCAGCGGGATTTGGGGTTTGAAGAGTAACGGAACCATGAGAGCGTAAAAAAATGTGGGGCATGGATTCGATGAAAGCTGGATAAAATAGTTTAACCACTCAGGTTACGGGGAATTGTGGCGATTGAGTGGTTCTCACCGCTATCTGATAAGCACGCTTAATTGCTTAATTTATAGTGAGTTAAAAAAGTGCCCCACACTAATGAGATGGCCGCCCTCACCCTGTTAGCGATATATTGACAGCGTGTGATTTATTTTTTATTTAAGAGGCCACCATCATGAACACTATCGCATTGATTGGCATCGATCTTGGCAAGCATTCCTTTCATATCCATTGTCAGGATCAATCAGGAAAAGCGTTGCTGCGTAAAAAATTCACCCGAACTAA
>NZ_LJCS01000136.1:0-2559 GCF_001280945.1 Photorhabdus heterorhabditis
GTGCCGGCGGAGCCGTTGCCCTCGTTAAACGCTTCACGGACTAAAATTTTTAACCTGATGTGCTCAGTATCGGGCTTTTTCACTCGATGGCGCCAGGCCTGATAGCTGCTACGATAAACCCCGAACAGTTGGCAAAGGAAAGCCACTGGATAATGCACTCTGAATAGCTCAATTAACGAGAACTGTTCAAGTAGTCCGACATCAAGAGTGCGGAAGCTTTTTTTAATACTTCATTTTCCATTTAAATACGTTGCAGTTTCTTTTACAGCTCACGTATTTCAATTTGCTCCGGCGTGATGGGCATGGCTTTAGAAGATTTGCCTTGCCGCTCCTGCCTCAACTGACGAACCCAGCTCCCCAAGACTGATTTGTTGACATTCATCGCTTTAGCGGCTTCCAGTTTGAATTCAGGGCTAAAACTTCTTTTCATCATGTCACCTGTTTGATTGTTGAAGTAAAAATATCACCTTTATTACGGTGACCAAAATTACTGTGCCACATCAAGCTGACTTGATTTAACGCGGCGCTGAGGTGCTACGACACCCCGGTGCCGCTCACCACAAGCAACTAATAAGGGTAGTTAATTATGGCTAAGGCGCATTCTAAGGCAGAAGCGGCGATAAATAAAGCCGTGAAAACAGAACGTTATTACACGGTGGGCTATGTGCCGAACGGGAATAAGGTCAACAACGCCACCCCGGCAATACATCTTAAGGGGCAGTGGCTGAGACAGGCGGGATTTAATACCGGCGGCCAGATTACGGTGAAAGTGATGGACGGTTGTCTGATGCTGATCCCTGACAGTGAAGCCACGCAACAACAGCATCAGCAGTACCAGCGGCAACAGGCCCAACTGCGGGAGATTAAGCAGCAGATGCGGGCGTTGATAACCGGTTTTGCGGGTTAAGGGGAGAACATGAGATGACAATAGCGATTGAACATTTACAGGACATTCAGTTAACCCACATTGAAGCACTGGCCTTAGCCCAACTGGCTAAGCGGCTGAACTGGGCGGAGATACGCGCCTGTGCGATTGATGACACGGAAGCCTGGGTTATCAAGGCTGCGATAGGGCGGCTCCCGTCGGCACTGGCGTATCACGGGTATTCACCACGGTAAGAAAGAAACCAGCCGGAAGTGATTCCGGCTTTTTGCTGTTTCAGAGAGAAAACAGAATAAAATAGCCAAAATATAGTCTATGTATATATTTACCATTAATCTTATATTTTTCTATATTATTCCTTTGTTTACCTTCTTATTTATTTTATATTTTTGTGATTTTAAGTTATATATTTAATATATAAGACCAACCCTGTAAAATATTTATTTAAGCATAAAAATAACAAAGCCGGAAAGATTATGGATGGCTGTTTGGCGCTGATCCCTGGCAGCGACGATACTCGCAACATTAAGCAACAGTCCTGCACCAGCAAGACCAGCTCAGAGAGATCAAGCTCTGAATGAGGGAGCTGATTTGGAAGTATTAAGGCAGGATATTGAGTTAATTTTCTCATATTTATCGATTAAAATTCTATTTATATAAATATTCAGCCAAGATAGTCCTAACTCATTATCTTGGCTGACTTTTAGATATTTATATTCCTAAACTATAAATATCATTTGCTTCTTTGTCCGCTTCCTTATCCATTTCTACGGTACCTAAAGCTCCCAAGTCTAGGCTATAAATAATATCACTTTCCTTATTTTTTTCTGCATATATAAAGTAACCAAGATCACCATCTTGACCGATTAAAAAATAATTTGGTTCAGCCTCTTGAATGTTATATGTTTTATTTCTTTCAATAACATATTCACAATTATAAACATATATATTTTCTTGATCTTTGCCGGTTATTTCAATATAAGGTTCATTTTGAATCTTCTCGGATAAAAACTTTCTATAAAAATTAGGCAATTTAATATTCAATTCTTTTTCAATAGAATTTAATTTTTCTAAAATATCTTCTTTCTTCATAAAATTTTCCTCTTAATAAATCTAGATATCAAAGAATGGATTGTTTTTATTAGCGCCTCTAAGCTTATCAAAATATTTATAAGCATCGCCAAGGGCTTTTCTTGCTTGAGCTTGAGGTACGCCAGCATCAATCATCTCCCTATAACTTGTATGAAACTCCTCTTTTAATGTCTTGTCCCATCCTCCAGGCATCGCCCTTCTTGTCCTTTGTGCTGCACTGATTTGAGCATGAGGCATCCCAGAAGTTGAATGTAATAATGTGGCGGGCGCTGAATTTCTTCTATAACCCTTTATGCGTTTTTTAGCCCAATGATCTTGTATTGGGTGATGACTCTGTACAAGATTATCAGCTTTAGTATTACTGTGACCTAGCGCTCTATTAACGCCCGGAGATAAATTGCCATGCAAGTCTACATCACCGGCTTTATATCCGTGAGGGTTTTTACATTCTAACCCGAATGGGTCGATCCATCCTGTGGGATTTTTGACGTATGCATACGGATTCTCACCACCCCAGAGGCCCGTAGGATCGGCACTCAGGTAACAACAGCCTTCCGGCAAATAATAGCGGAACCGATTATAAA
>NZ_LJCS01000137.1:0-2486 GCF_001280945.1 Photorhabdus heterorhabditis
GGTTTTTCATGGCCTGCTCCAGCGCCACAGCTGACCGTACCGGTTCAAAGCGGGCAGCCTCTTCGGCAGACAGCGGTTGTTCCGGCATATCAAGTCCCAAAGTGACTTTGCGCCAGGCGTTGAAGCGGTTGACTACATCTGGTGCAATTGTAAATTCTTGCTGAATATCAGCATGCATTGTCCGCCACAATTTATTTTGCAAATCGTCGGGTAACACCGACTGGGGGACCTTAAGCGGTGCCCCGACTTGAAAGGCCGCCGCATACATTTCATGTAAAGAAATTTGGGATAAAAGGAAACCATCGTTTTTCCCTATCGCCTTACCCTGATCTCCCGGCGGATACCCACCCCCCAAATCAGAATGCACCCCGGGATAAATTACCTCGGTGCTACCGGTCGGGTAGGTCCCATCAGAACGGCGAATCGAATCCATCGGGAAACTCAGCCGCTGTTCATGGGTCGAGACCAGATGCACACAGCGTTTCACCAACCCGCCGTAAATCTCCTCCGATGGCAGCTCCTGCGTGCCGTCGGCCCAAGCCATATGCCCCTCAACAACAGGAACCATATGGCTCACTCCAACCGACGCCACCGTGTCAAACAGCCCGAGAAACTCCACACTGATGGGCAGGTTACAATCCGGGTCGGTTTCGTTTTTCGCTTGCAGACACTGTGATGGCTTCAGGTCATCCCCTGTGGGAGGCGGCAACAATTCGGCCAGCCAGTTGACAAAGGCCCGGGCCTCTGCTGCCCCACGGGAAAAACCATACACATACAACTTCATCCCCAACAATTTGGATTTGCCCCGACCGGGCTGGCTGCGGGCTACTTTTAGCTCACGTTTTAAACGGGAAAACTGCTTATAAAACTCGCTATAACGGTTATGCGCCCCTCCCAAGCCCAGTGTGTGCCAGGTGGTGGACATCGACTCAAGGGATTTTTGACTTTCACTGTTGGTCATCTGTTTTTGTGTCAGGCTAAAGCCAAGGACATCAATCAACCGCAGCAACGCCCAGTTGATCCGGTCCTCCCCCCGATCAGCAAAAGCCAGTCCCCATGTGCTGTAATCCAGATCATTAATTTCCGGGAAGGGGGTACCCACACCGGGGATATAATACTTGAAGTACTTTCCACCAGTGCTTTCGACATCATCCAGTAACGGCTTACCTGCCGCCCCACCCGCATAACCGGCCCCAATCGTCGCCTGAAACAGCCGAACGATATTAGTCGGATGGTGAGGAACAGCCTGATAAAGGTCGTTATACAAATTATTGCCGGTGCCATCAAAAAACAGGCTGACATGCAACGTTTTACAGCAAGGCGGTATCACCCGGCGCTCTGCCGCCAGACACAATTCCTGATGGTAAGCCCTTTCATCACTGGTCTGACGGTGACAATTTTGCCCGACCAGATAGCGTTTAGACGGCAACCGCCCATCGACGGGAAAAGGGGCTGGCAACCAGACCGCATCGTTATGATTTATTTCGGACATACTGTCGGCTCCTTCATTTCTAACGGTTCTTTAATCGGGTAGTTTGGGCTACCGTAGGCGTCACAAGAGGTCGTGACTTTAATCTGATCACAGGGCAAGAAATGCACCGTAATCCCGCAGGTATCTCCCCCATTCTGATAATAAGGCACCGGCACTACCTGGCTATGCTGGCGTTTCTGGGCATTGATTTTCCTATCCCATGCCAAATATTTTTCCCAATTTGCATACCCAGGAAAATCGTCGGAAAAAGCGACACCGGTTTCCCAATCCACCTTAACCGTCATCCCCGATTTCCACTTCTCCGGAGCCCGATAGCAACAGCCACCGCCACCGCCCTGATACGGCCCGATACTATCGATACCGGGATTATCATCCACACTGAACCGGTTAATCGCCCACTTAGTATGGTTAATCGCGATAATCACGCCAGCCTGCGCCGGAAACTGGCTACACGCCGTCAGTAACAGGCATAAAACCGCCCATTTAGCCCGGTGTTTCTTCATCTTTCTCTCCTTCAATAAGGCATAATCTGGCTTTGAGATGCCTGTCGGCATTATTTCGGACATACTTTCGGCTCCTTCATTTCTAACGGTTCTTTAATCGGGTAGTTTGGGCTACCGTAGGCGTCACAAGAGGTCGTGACTTTAATCTGATCACAGGGCAAGAAATGCACCGTAATCCCGCAGGTATCTCCCCCATTCTGATAATAAGGCACCGGCACTACCTGGCTATGCTGCCGTTTCTGGGCATTTATTTTTCTATCCCATTCCAAATACTTCTCGTCGTTTTCATACCCGGGAAAATCGTCGGAGAAAGCGACACCGGTTTCCCAATCCACCTTAACCGTCATCCCCGGTTTCCATTTCTCCGGAGCCCGATAGCAACAGCCACCGCCACCGCCCTGATATGGCCCGATACTATCGATACCGGGATTATCATCCACACTGAACCGGTTAATCGCCCACTTGGTATGGTTAATCGCGATAATCACGCC
>NZ_LJCS01000138.1:0-2472 GCF_001280945.1 Photorhabdus heterorhabditis
ATTTAGACTTAATTAAAACCATCAACTATTAATAGAAAGTTGAAAAGAAATTATCCCGTAAAAGAATATTATCTGAAAATACGGGTATTTAAGCACGATTTAATGGATAAAAAAGTTAATTTTCAGGGTCATTTAATCCCTAAAAACACCTCTCATTTTTTTACTGTTTAAGTTTATCGTCGGTTTTGTCAGATGAAAAGTCCGGGTGGAAAACATGAAATTATCATTGAAAATTCCCACTCAGTCATTTTCTCCATGAGATTGAATTGGAGTCACAGAAATATCATTAGTACAACACTTGCGTACTTATATTTGTACAAGTACAGCTATGGGTACAACATTGGGAGGTAATGACTATGAATACAATGAGCTATTCAATGACTCATCATCTTTTCGCTCAACATGACGCATTGCAGCCGCTGTCCTTCTCATTATAGCAACCAGTTTTTCAGCCTGAGGCTGACAACTGTGGCGCAGGGAAAACCCGTAATAATCTTTCCTTCCTGTGTTAACTCTGTTACGAACGATCGAATATCACGTGGTTCAGGGGCTTCCAGCAAATCGGTTTCTATTAGTTCCAGTTTGATAAACGGCCTCATGGTTTCTGCATCCTTAATATCCGGTGGCGCTGTCAAAAGCTCTTTTTCCCAACGTGCCAGCCGTTTGGCTGGCAGTGGATGAATAGTGGAAAACCATTTTTTGAGTAAATTTTTTAATTTCACTTTCATTCGGAAAGATCTTCATCAGGGGGACCTAAGCGATCCAGTTCGGCCAAAATCAATGGAATTTGATCCTCTAAATCGGCGGGTCTTTTATCTTTACTCCACCAGATAAGCGGTCCACGACGTTTATAATCTACTTTACTGACCGCCTCTTTGCCATTTAATAAAAACTTCACCATAAAGGCGACTGCCAGCGCTTTATCATTGCCACTGCTTAAGAAGGCAAAAGTATAGCTGCTGACGTTAGGGATAAATACTCGCTCGATAAGGTTATTATTTTCGTCTAGTCCGTAGACTTTGAGATACAGAATATTAGTTTTTTCTGCCATACCCACTTGTGGATAACGGGCGACATAGGCTTTACCTTTATACCAGGTGTAAAAAATCTGTCGTTCACGATTGATAATTAATGGTGCCTGACGGCGTGAAAAAAAAATACCCCAGATGAATGGTGGAATGATTAGCAGATAGAGCAACAGGAACCCCATGTCAACTTTAAAGAAATAGTCGCTGTATAGATAATAATTATAGCGGTAATGCAGGTATTTTCTCAGGGAGATCTCTTTATCATTGCCAATATAACGAGCATTTTCCATATAGTCTGGTAAGTCATTTCTCAGATAAAATTCGTCGCCATATTCCTCTTTTACTAGATTGACCCACCGATGGATAGCTTTCTCATCATTTTTACGGTCTTCGATAAATCCGTTAATATTGAGAATAAGGCTACTAATAATCCCTAATGTTACTGGGATCAGGGTAATGCTTCTAAAACGGCGCTGGGGACTTCTAACCCAGCACTCTTTATCATTTAGGCGATCTAGTATTTCCACATGTTTAATAGTTTCTTCATTCTTAATATCCAGTGGTGCGGCTAAAAACTCTTTTTCCCAGCGTGCCAGCCGTTTGGCTGGCAGTGGATGTATAGTAGGAAACCACTTTTTGAGTAAATTTTTTAATTTCACTTTCATTCGGAAAGATCTTCATCAGGGGGACCTAAGCGATCCAGTTCGGCCAAAATTAATGGAATTTGATCCTCTAAATCGGCGGGTCTTTTATCTTTACTCCACCAGATAAGCGGTCCACGACGTTTATAATCTACTTTACTGACTGCTTCTTTACCGTTTAATAAAAACTTCACCATAAATGCGACTGCCAGCGCTTTATCATTGCCATTGCTTAAGGCCGCAAAAGTGTAGCTGGTGACATTGGGGATAAAACCACGCCCGATAAGGTTGTTATTCTCATCCAGACCGTAGACTTTGAGATAAAAAATATTAGTTTTTTCCCCCATTCCTAATTGTGGATAACGGGCAGCATAGGCTTTACCTTTATACCAGGTGTAGAAAATCTGTCGTTCACGATCGATAATTAGTGGCGCCTGACGGCGTAAAAAAAGTATAGCCCATGCAAAAGGCGGAATAATCAGCAGATAGAGCAGTAGGAAGCTTATATCAATAATGAGAAGTCGAGTGCTACTTGGGTAAAAAGTATAACGATAATATAAATATTTTCTTAGCGAAATTTCTTTATCATTACCTATATAACGGGCATCTTCCATATAATCGGGTAAGTCATTGCGTAGATAAAATTCTTCTCCATATTTCTCCTTTACCAACGCTACCCAATCATGAAGATTAGCTTCAGCGCTTCTTCGTTCTTTTATAAAATCATTTACTGTTAATAATAGGCTGGTAATTAATCCTAATGTAACCGGGATTAAGGTAATACTTCGGGCGCGGCGTTGGGT
>NZ_LJCS01000139.1:0-2438 GCF_001280945.1 Photorhabdus heterorhabditis
CTTTCCGGTAGTCACTGCGAAATTCCGCTGCCGCTTCCCGCAACTGCTTCTGGGCGATTTCCGGGTCAAAATCCGGCACACCGGGTACTAACACCGGCGGTTCCTTACCGCCGCTAATAATGTATTCAATCCACTGGGCTCTCCGTTTCTTTGACACAGCATCCTGCCTGTCTTTCCTCGCCTGCTCACTCTGCGCATAATGCGCCTTATCCGCGTCACGGTTAGGGGCGGCAAGAAAAAACGGCGTACTGAGTAGCCTCCCATTGGCGTAGCGTTCGATACGCCAGGCAGTCAGCCAGTCCATCTGGTTTTTCATGGCCTGCTCCAGCGCCACAGCTGACCGTACCGGCTCAAAGCGGGCCGCCTCTTCGGCGGACAGCGGTTGTTCCGGCATATCAAGTCCCAAAGTGACTTTGCGCCAGGCGTTGAAGCGGTTGACTACATCTGGTGCAATTTCGAATTCATCCAAGACATCTGGATGTAAAGCCCGCCAGACATTCTTTCTTAAATTTTGTGGAAGAGATGCAGCATCGACTTTCAGTGGTGCACCAATCTCGAAGGCCGCCGCATACATCTCATGCAAAGCAATCTGGGATAAAAGGAAACTATCGTTTTCCCCTCTCGCCTTACCCTGATCTCCCGGCGGATAACCCCCACCCAGATCAGAATGCACGCCGGGATAAATCACCTCGGTGCTACCGGTCGGGTAGGTCCCATCGGAACGGCGAATCGAATCCATCGGGAAACTCAGCCGCTGTTCATGGGTCGAGACCAGATGTACACAGCGTTTCACCAACCCGCCGTAAGTCTCCTCCGATGGCAGCTCCTGCGTGCCGTCTGCCCAGGCCATATGACCCTCAACGACAGGAACCATATGGCTCACTCCAACCGACGCCACCGTGTCAAACAGCCCGAGAAACTCCACACTGATGGGCAGGTTACAATCCGGGTCGGTTTCGTTTTTCGCCTGCAGACACTGTGATGGCTTCAGGTCATCCCCTTTCGGAGGCGGCAACAATTCAGCCAGCCAGTTGACAAAGGCCCGGGCCTCTGCTGCCCCACGGGAAAAACCATACACATACAACTTCATCCCCAGCAATTTGGACTTGCCCCGACCGGGCTGGCTGCGGGCTACTTTTAGCTCACGTTTTAAACGGGAAAGCTGCTTATAAAACTCGCTATAACGGTTATGCGCCCCTCCCAGGTCCAATGTGTACCAGGTGGTGGACATCGCTTCCAAGGATTTTTGACAAGCCGCATCATCAATTTTGTCATTTACTAATACCCGCTTTAATACATCAATCAACCGCAGTAACGCCCAGTTAATCCGGTCCTCCCCCCGGTCAGCAAAAGCCAGCCCCCACGTGCTGTAATCCAGCTCATTAATTTCCGGGAAGGGGGTACCCACACCGGGGATATAATACTTGAAGTACTTTCCACCGGTGCTTTCGACATCATCCAGTAACGGCTTACCTGCCGCCCCACCCGCATAACCAGCCCCAATCGTCGCCTGAAACAGCCGAACGATATTAGTCGGATGGTGAGGAACAGCCTGATAAAGGTCGTTATATAAATTATTGCCGGTGCCATCAAAAAACAGACTGACATGCAACGTTTTACAGCAAGGCGGTATCACCCGGCGCTCTGCCGCCAGACACAATTCCTGATGGTAAGCCCTTTCATCACTGGTCTGACGGTGACAATTTTGCCCGACCAGATAGCTCTGAGTAGGCAACCGCCCCTTCGTGGGAAAGGGAGCGGGCAACCAGACTGTATCATGATGATTTATTTCGGACATACTTTCGGCTCCTTCATTTCTAACGGTTCTTTAATCGGATAATTGGGACTATTGTAGGTAGCACAGGACGTCGTCACCTTCACCTGATCACAGGGTAAGAAATGCACCGTAATCCCACAGGTGCGCTGACCGGTATAATCGGGCACTGGCACTACCTGACTATGCTGGCGTTTTTGGGCATTGATTTTTTCCTTCCATACCAAATATTCGTCCCATTTATCGAAGCCAGGAAACCCTTCCGTAGTTCCCACCCCGGTTTCCCAATCCACCTTAACCGTCATCCCCGGTTTCCATTTCTCCGGAGCCCGATAGCAACAGCCACCGCCCCCCCCCTGATATGGCCCGATACTATCGATACCGGGATTATCATCCACACTGAACCGGTTAATCGCCCACTTGGTATGGTTAATCGCCTCAATGGTTCCTGCCTGCGCCGGAAACTGGCTACACGCCGCCAGTAACAGGCATAAAACCGCCCATTTAGTCCGGTGTTTCTTCATCTTTCTCTCCTTCAATAAGGCATAATCTGGCTTTGAGATGTCTGTCGGCATTATTTCGGACATACTGTCGGCTCCTTCATTTCTAACGGTTCTTTAATCGGATAATTGGGACTATTGTAGGTAGCACAGGACGTCGTCAC
>NZ_LJCS01000140.1:0-2260 GCF_001280945.1 Photorhabdus heterorhabditis
GTGGTCAGAACCACGAGTTATCTTTTAATTTACCTGACGGCAATCCAGCCACTACACCCGGCGATTGCTGCGGGAATAACACCGGATAGCCCCCAAACACAGGTCCAAAATCAGGGCAATGTCCCGGTGGTCAATATTGCTACGCCAAATGATATGGGGATATCTCACAATACTTATAAAGAGTTCAATGTCGCCACGCAAGGCGCCGTCCTTAATAACGCCACTCAGGCGGCGCAATCCCAACTGGCCGGGCAACTTAACGCCAACCCTAATCTGAAAGAGAAGCCAGCGGAACTGATCATCAATGAAGTGACCGGCAACCGACGTTCTCAGCTTCAAGGCCAGTTGGAAATTGTGGGTAATAAAGCCAATGTGATGATTGCCAACCCCAACGGCATCACCTGTGATGGCTGTGGTTTTATTCATACTTCGGGCGCCACCCTGACCACCGGTAAACCGCAATTTGATAAACAGGGCGCGCTGGCAGCGCTGGCAGTGAAACAGGGCCAGATTACCATTGGTGATAAAGGGCTGGATGGCAAGGCGACAGAGTATGTCGATATCCTCAGCCGGGCAACCGAATTAAATGGAAAAATTCAGGCCAATACCCTGTCGCTGACGCAGGGCGCCAACCGCATCAACCTGAAAGATGGCACCGTGAAACCTATCGCGGGCGAAGGCGCTAAACCGCAATTAGCGGTTGATACCAAAGCCTTAGGCGGCATGTACGCCAATAAAATCCGGCTGGTGGCGACTGAAGCGGGGGTGGGGGTTAATCTCACCCATCTGACCACCGCGCAGGACGCTATCCGTTTAACCGCTGAGGGTAAAATTATCCTGGGGGAGGTCCAGGCCAAAACCGACCTCCACATCAACAGCAAAGCCATTGAAACGACAGCAAAAAGTCATGTACAGGCCGGTCAACATCTGATGTTGACCACCGACACACTCCACAATCAGGGCCAAATCCGGGCGGGGGGAGATATCACCCTGAAAGCGGCCAGACTGGATAACGTCAACTCAACCCGGCAAAGTCACCCCATCATTAGCGCGGGGAAAAACAGTCGCATTACCGCTGACGAGATAAATAATGGGGGTGAGTTAAGCGCCGCGCACAATCTCACCCTGACCGGCAAAAATTTTTCAACGGAAGCGATAAAAGACCGTCAGGGGAATATCCTCGGTAAACTCAGCGCTGGGGGAGATTTAACCGCGGTATTGAAAGATAAATTTAGTTTTAATTTTGATAAAGAGCATGTTAAAGCGGGCAAGAACCCCACAGATCGGGCGTTAATCACCGGGAAAAACCTGTCTTTAACTGCCCGAGATTTAGTGAGTCGTGCGTCAATGAGGGCAGAACAAAACTTAATCATTGACGCAGAGACAATCTATTTAGGCCAGGGGAACTTAAAAGCCGGGGATCATGTCATGCTGGATGGAAAGTCACATCTTGACGTGAATGGCTATGATATTTCCGGTCGGGATGTGACCTTGCTTGCCAGCCGGGGGGGGCTGTCGGTTGTCTCTGGAGACGACTATACCCCGGAAGGCGTCAGGGTATTAACCACGCTTTCTGCTGATAACCTATTACGTATTATCGCCGAGGGTCCTATTAATATTGCCGATACCCTGATTAACCGGGCGAAAAATATCTTTTTGGCAACCAATGATAAGCTTGAGATTTATGCCTCGGGTGATTTAATTGATGAACAGAGTCCACTCAATGACGGCGCTAAACAAACGTTAATTAATCAGCGTCTGCGCCAGCTCAGCCAATTACAGGCGGATGACAATATTGAGATCCATGCCGGAAAGATTGTCGATCTGAGAAGCATTTCCTTGACGGCAGGGAAAGATATCACGCTGACCAGTGGTGGGGAGCTTGATATCAGTAAAATCACCCCCGAAGCCCCCTATGAATATGAAAATGCACACGGAAAGGGTTATGAAAAGCATGATGAATATGAAAATGCCCGTGACGAGGAAGACGAACAATCTTACCCACAATTTCAATTCCCGATAATCAGAAGTACCCTCACTGCCGGCCACAATTTAACCCTGAATGCCGGCGGTCACCTGGTTGATACTGACGCCACGTTGTTGGTCAACGGGACGACGACAATCACCCAACACAACCCCGAACTGCACTCACCGGCAGGGCGGTATAACTCAGTGGCAGGGAAATATACGCCGGTCACTGCTGCGCTGATTGCACGGGCATTAACTCATGCGCCTCAACTGACCCTAAACGTCTCAGAAG
>NZ_LJCS01000141.1:0-2218 GCF_001280945.1 Photorhabdus heterorhabditis
AAACAGTGATAGAGGTTTTTTTCCGGGCTGAGGACCATTGACGGGGTTTTTTCCTCATGGAACGGGCACAGCAGCACGTAATCTTTACCGCGTTTAATCAGCTTGCGGCCCTGTTGTTCCGCCACGGTCACTAAGGAGACGGCGGTTTTCAGGTGCTGTAATTCTGCGTCGGGAATGCGAGCCATTTCATAGTCCTTTAAAAACCTGTCAATAGACATTGAAGTGGCATTATTAAAGTACTATTATGTATACATCGTCAAGGGTTTTTTAGAGGCAGGGTTACCATGACCGTATCATTTCAAAATTGGTTAAGTGAGAACGGTATGGAAGTCTTTGCAACTCGCCTCCGTGAAGCAAGAGAAGTACGCAAGATGACTCAGGCACGACTGGCGGATTTGTTGGCAGTAAACAGGCGTGTTTATAACCGTTGGGAGCGGGGCTCATCAGTGCCACAGCTTGATACGGTGGTAAAGATTGCTCAGGTACTCCAGATGAGTGTTGATGCTCTGGTTGGATTGGAGCAACCCAAAGAACCTAAGATACATAACCCTAAGTTACAGGCACTTTGTGAGCAGATTGATTCGCTCTCAGATGAAGATCAACAAGCGCTGGTTGTTTTAATGGAGAGCTTGGTAACAAGGGCAAAAATGGAAAAACTGGCAAGTAGGGCAATGAGATAATTTCGCGGCGATGGTGTGCTGGTAACACATCAACGCCGCTAACCACAGCAACTAAACAGGAGTTGATAATGGCTAAGGCGCATTCTAAAGCAGAAGCGGCAGTAAATAAAGCTGCGAAAACAGAACGTTATTACACGGTGGGTTATGTACCGAACGGGAATAAGGTCAACAACGCCACCCCGGCGATACATCTGAAGGGGCAGTGGCTGAGACAGGCGGGATTTAATACCGGCGGCCAGATTACGGTGAAGGTGATGGACGGTTGTCTGGTGCTGATTCCAGAAAGTGAAGCCACGCAACAACAGCATCAGCAGTACCAGCGGCAACAGGCCCAACTGCGGGAGATTAAGCAGCAGATGCGGGCGTTGATAACCGGTTTTGCGGGTTAAGGGGAGAACATGAGATGACAATAGCGATTGAACATTTGCAGGACATTCAGTTAACCCACTTTGAAGCGCTGGCCCTGGCCCAACTGGTTAAGCGGCTGAATTGGGCGGAGATACGCGCCTGTGCCGTGAATGACGAGGAAGCGTATCAGATTAAGGATGCGATTTCTAAGCTTCAATCCGCTCTGGCTTACCGTGGGTATGCGCCACGGTAGATCACAAGAAGGCCGGAAGATCTCAAAAGATCTTTCAGCCTTACTTTTTTAATTAAAAATACCTTTATTCTCAGCTTTTTCTATGAATAAGTCTTGTAAACTTCCTTGTATTTCTTCGTCTTCATAAGTTAACGTAAAATCACCATCTATATTGGGTGGAAAGTGAGAACCATCAATGGTTCCAAATATAGTTGATGATGTGTCAGATATTACTACCTTGAAGAAATCGAAAATAGCTGTTTTGTCTTGTTCATCTAATTTTGATAATGCTTTTCTGGCTTTAGCATACACATCATCATTATTATTATCTATTGGACTGGTTAAACTATTCTGATAACGGGGTAAGTTGTCATCAAATAATTCACTAAAAATAGACTCTATTATTTTCTCATCATTTTTCATATGGTTACCTTTTAAATTCATTTAAATCTAACTTCTGGATACATATTTTTATTCATATTAATAAGCTCTTTAAGCTTACTATTTGGAATTTCTGGGTAAACTCTTCTTAGCTCTTTTATATCTCTGGCAATCACACTTCTTGCATTAGTAAATTCTTTACCTGTTGCTGGGTTTATTCGACTTCTAGATACAATTCCTAATCCATCTTTAGAAACTGTGTGTCCAACTTTAGGAACTAGTATTGATGGTCCCGTTTTAGGATCATAATTCTTCACTAGATCTTTCATTATTGCTTTTTGACCAACATGATGGGAATCAAGTGCTAAATTTTTGCCTTTAACTGAATCCCTTAAGTTCCCATAACTGTCAATATCCCATTTCTTAGGATCTGAACATCCAGTCAGTCCTAATGGGTCGATCCATCCTGTGGGATTTTTGACGTATGCATACGGATTCTCACCACCCCAGAGGCCCGTAGGATCGGCACTCAGGTAACAACAGCCTTCCGGCAAATAATAGCGGAACCGATTATAAA
>NZ_LJCS01000142.1:0-2201 GCF_001280945.1 Photorhabdus heterorhabditis
GGTATTGAAGTTAATACGCCGCTACCTGAAATCGGACATGGCGACAGGCGCAGAAAGGGAGAAACGGGGGGAGGGGCTGCCGCAGGGCGGTCCGCTGTCGCCGCTGCTGTCGAACATGGTGCTGGATGAACTGGATAAAGAGCTGGAGCGTCGTGGACACAGCTTCTGTCGCTACGCGGACGACTGTGTGCCACGAAGGCATGCACCGGGGACGTAAGTCCCCGTGCAGCTATGCAACACAAGAGATGAGGGCAGGCCCCTCGGTGTCGGCGTACAGGCGCAGGCACCAAACCCCCCACTGCTGCTGCGTTTAAGAGACGTGGTGGTGAGCGAGATGGGAAAAGGTCGGGCGTGACCCGATCAGGTAGGGATCGAAGAGACGAACGAAAGTGAACCGTTGATGATGTGTCGAAAGCGTATAGATGATGTCAAAACCATGGTGGAGTCGTTCCTGTGGGATAAGCGCAGGGGGCGACCTGTTTACTGCCTGCGCGGCATCCGGCATAAAGGCGGCGTGAAGTCGATTCAGGCTCTTGTGGGGAACGTGGGAACCTGTCACCCCGATGTGAAGGGAGAAACGCAAGTGGAGGTCCCATGAGCGCCAGAGTACCAATGCGGGGTACAGGGGCGGAGCAAGCCGTAGTAGCGTTGAAGGACCGTAATGGGTCTGGAGCAAAGGGCTTGCCCCATTGTGCTGATGGCACGACAGCAACCACGGGCGATAAAGCCGGTGGGAGGACTGCTGTAAAATCGGCAAAGCCATTTCCTGTGAGTAAGCGACAGGTGTGGGAAGCGTATAAACGAGTGAAAGCTAACCGTGGTGCGGCAGGTATTGACGGACAGACACTGGCCGGGTTTGACGAGAATGTTGCAGACAATCTCTACAAGCTATGGAACAGACTGGCTTCGGGCAGTTATATGCCGCAGGCGGTAAGGCGTGTGGAGATCCCCAAAGCTGATGGTGGTGTGCGTCCGCTTGGTATTCCTGCCGTGTCGGACAGAATCGCCCAGATGGTCGTTAAACAGGTACTTGAGCCTGTACTGGAACCTCTGTTCCATGGCGACTCGTATGGCTACCGGCCGGGGAAATCTGCTCACCAGGCGATTGCGCAGGCGAGAACACGCTGCTGGAAGTTTGACTGGGTTGTGGAAATCGATATCAAAGGCTTCTTTGATAATATTGATCATGCCCTGTTACTGAAAGCAGTGCGGCATCACACACAGGAACGCTGGTTGGTGATGTATATCGAACGCTGGCTGAAGGCGCCGGTGCAAATGCCGGATGGAAGGGTGCAGGTACGGAACAGGGGGACGCCGCAGGGCGGCGTGATTTCACCCCTGATCTCGAATCTGTTCCTGCATTATGCCTTTGATATGTGGATGAAACGTCAGTTTCCCGGCGTCCCCTTTGAAAGGTATGCCGATGATGTTGTATGCCACTGTCACAGTCAGTCGCAGGCCGAAGCACTGATAAGTAAAGCAGGCCAGCGGTTCGCGCAATGTGGGCTGGAATTGCATCCGCAGAAGACCCGGATGGTTTACTGTAAAGATGCCGATCGACGGGGGAATTACGCAGAGACGCGCTTCGACTTTCTGGGCTATACATTCCGGCCCCGTTTGTCGAAGAATCGCTGGGGTAAGACCTTCGTTAACTTCAGTCCGGCGATGAGTGCCAGAGCAGGGAAAGCAATCCGTCAGGAGGTGAGGAGTTGGGGTCTGCAAAATCGCAGTGACAAGTCCTTGTACGATCTGGCGCATATGTTCAATGCGAAAATCAGAGGCTGGATAAATTATTACGGTGCTTTTTATAAATCGGCCCTGTATCCAACGCTGAGGCAAATCGATCGCAAACTCGTGTTATGGCTGACCCGTAAACATAAGCGACTTCGGGGCCAGCGGAGACGGGCCAGTCACTGGCTGGCGCGTGTTGCGCGGAGTGAAACGAGGTTGTTTGCCCACTGCCCACTGGCCGCTACTATGGGGGCAGGCTTCAATGGGAAGAGCCGGATGAGCGGAGACGTTCACGTCCGGTTCCGTGAGCGCCTTGGGGGGAGGTTCCCCGGGGCGACTCGACGCAATATCTACGTGAGCAGCCGGAAAGCGTGCGAACATATACTGAAGGATATCAGTGAGTTCCTTGAGAACAAACTGAAGCTGAAGGTAAATGAGAAGAAGAGCGCGGTGGCGCGCCCATGGGAGCG
>NZ_LJCS01000143.1:0-2197 GCF_001280945.1 Photorhabdus heterorhabditis
TTGGGTGTTGAACTGCCGCTGACCACCCTGTTTACGTCTCCTACTTTGATGGCTTTTGCTGAGGTCATGGCGGCCCGGTCTGGTCAACAGAACGCTAGCCTGCCGGCCATTCTGCCGATATCCCGCGAGGAAGCGTTGCCGTTGTCATTTGCTCAACAGCGTCTGTGGTTCTTGGTTCAACTGGATGGTGTCAGCGAGACTTATCATATCCCGATGGCCCTGCGCTTAGGTGGTCAACTGGATATCGTGGCCTGGCAGCGGGCGCTGGATACCCTGTTCGCCCGTCATGAGGCGTTACGTTCTGTTTTTGTCTCGGTTGATGGTCAACCGCAGGTACGGCTATTGGAAGCGGATAGCGGCTTGCCTTTATCTCAACATGACCTGCGTGGACTCCCGGATGCCGACATAGTACTTGAGCGCTTGAGCGTCGGAGAAACCTACACGTCATTTGATCTTGACCGAGGTCCGCTTATCCGTGCCTGCCTTATCCGGCTTGCCGATGACGAATACCGGTTCCTGCTCACCCAGCATCATATTATTTCCGATGGCTGGTCTGCCAGTGTGCTGATACGTGAACTGAACGCGCTCTATACGGCGTTTCTGGCCGGGCAACCGGACCCATTACCACCGCTGGTGATTCAATACCCGGATTACGCCGCCTGGCAGCGTCAGTGGCTGTCGGCTGAACGTACCCGGATTCAATCCGACTATTGGCGCACCATGCTGGCTGACGCGCCGGTTCTGCTGGATCTACCTACTGACCGGCCCCGTCCGCCTGAGCAGTCGTTTGCCGGCAATGTCGTGCCGGTTGTTTTGGATGCAGAGTTAACGACCGCCCTGAAACGCCTGAGTGAGCAGCACGGTGTCACGTTATTCATGACATTGTTATCCGCTTGGGCGACGGTCCTGTCGCGCCTGTCAGGTCAGGAAGATGTGGTGATTGGAACACCGAGTGCCGGTCGCAGTCGTCAGGAAGTGGAACCGTTGATCGGGTTCTTTGTGAATATGCTGGCGTTGCGCATGGATTTGTCCGGTGAACTGACCGTGACTGAATTACTGGCGCGTGTACGGCAAACCGCTTTAGCGGGACAGGAGCATCAGGATTTACCGTTTGAGCAGGTGGTGGAAATCGTGCAACCGCCACGCCGACTGGCGCATACGCCGTTGTTCCAGGTGATGTTTGCCTGGCAAAATAATGAGAACCCGGAATGGAAACTGCCGGGGCTAGGCGTGTCAGCGGTCGATCAAGCCTTTGATGTTGTCAAGTTTGATCTCGAACTTAGCTTGTCAGAACAGGAAGGCAGGATTGTGGGTACGCTGGGTTATGCCACCGCCCTGTTTGATCAACCGACCATAGAACGGCAGGTGGGATATCTGCACACGGTACTGCAAGCCATGGTTGCTCCTGCTCAACAGCGGATCGGGGAAATCGATATTTTGGCCCCGGCAGAGCGCAGGTTGTTACTGGAAACTTGGAACGCCACAGAAACCGCCTACCCTGACCCGTTATGTGTTCACCAATTGTTTGAACAACAGGTGGAGAAAACCCCGGACTCAACTGCGTTAGTGCATGAAGCGCAGACCCTCAGTTATGCACAATTAAATGCCCGCGCTAACCAGCTGGCTCATCAGCTGATTGCTCTGGGCGTAGAGCCTGATCAGCGGGTGGCGATTTGCGTATCACGTTCTCCGGCCATGGTGGTGGGGATCTTGGCGGTACTGAAAGCCGGTGGGGCTTATGTGCCACTGGACCCGGCTTATCCGGGAGAACGTCTAGCTCATATTCTGACTGATGCTGCCCCGTCGATTGTCCTGGCAGACAGTACGGGATGCGGCGCACTGGGTGAGAAAGCCCTGACCGGCCTGATTGTGCTTGACCCGAATACTCAGCCAGAGCAGCCGGACAGCAATCCACCGATATCTGCGCTGACTGCCAGTCATTTGGCGTACGTGATTTATACCTCCGGCTCTACCGGCGTGCCCAAAGGGGTAATGATTGAGCACCGGAATACGGTGAACTTCCTGTGCTGGGCGCGGCAGGCGTTTGCGGCGGAAGAGAGCCGGGAGACGCTTTTCTCGACGTCGATGAACTTCGACCTGTCGATTTTTGAATGTCTGATGCCGTTGTCCCGGGGGGGGGCGATTCATCTGGTGGATGATGCCCTGTCATTGATGCAGCAGGCTTTGCCGGTGAGCT
>NZ_LJCS01000144.1:0-2149 GCF_001280945.1 Photorhabdus heterorhabditis
CGGAAAAAAATCGGCAACATGATGGCGAATGCCATCAACGAAACTCACGCCACGCAGCTGGAAGTGAGCGTACACGATTTATCCACCCAAGAACTTATTCCCATGTTACCGGACGCGGAGCAGACCAAGGCATTCACCCATAATGTGGGTGAGGTGACCCGTCAGCAGAGACAGTTTATCGAAGAACGACGCATGCAAATCGCCAAAGAGAAGCTCAAAGCGCGTTGGGCTGGCAAGATTCTGGAACTGCCCCCGCGAGGAGGGCCTGAGCAATGAAGAACGTGATCCGTCAGGGCGACAGCCTACGCGAGTACGGTGGCAAGGTCTTATCCGGCCATTACCTCTGTTTTGGTCAACCAATCGCCTGTCAGGGCGATCCGGTTCAGTGTAACCATCACGGCATGACCACGATTGCGCAAGGCAGTGCCGCCTGCCTGATCGATGGCAAGCCCGTGGCATTAGACGGCCATCGTTGTGAATGTGGCTGTACGCTGGTGAGTTCCGGTCCCGATTATCAGGTGGTGTCATGAAAGTCTATCCCACCTTTCTGCCCTATCGTCAGGCTTCACCGCCCCGCGTTAAACGCTGGTTGGCCGCCGGGGCTGGCGGGGTATTGCTGGTCAGTAACCTCGTCGCGCTGATAAGACCTGACATCGGTGATGCTTCGGCCTTGTACGCCATGATCCCCGGACTGGCGGCGTTATGGCTGTTATGTCTGCTATTCCGCTGGCTGTTTTACCGTTTTGCCCGGCATAACGCCTGGATTTATCAGCAACAGGTTGAGTGGGTGCAGCAACATTGGTGGCGTAAACATCGTCAGCAGATTGCGCTGACGGACTGGGTGTTAGTCGGGCCGCCAGGGATCACGCCTGATGTGTGGCTGAGTGTGATTAATCAGTCCCAGAGTCATCGTCGCCCGGAACCCATCAAGGAGGCGCAGGGTCAGGCGGTGCGTCTCCGGCGTTCCGGTGTCGTTGACATCGAACAACGAGAAATCCAGCTGGCGAAAATGGCGGTGAATCAGTGGCAGAGTCAGCATCAGGCGCCCCTGAAGTGTACGCCTCTGCACTGTTACTGGCTCGGTTCTGAGGCGACCTGGCAGGGATTTGCCGCCCAGATGGCGGTGCAGTTTCCTGATGTGGTGTTACCCGAACAGCCGCAATACTGGCGCGGTATTGATACCCTGGATGAGATGACTGACCGGCTGAATGCGACAACGGGCAGTAAGGCGACTATTTTGTGCGCCGGCTGTCAGTGTGTCGCCAGTGAAGCGGGATCAGCCTTGCCTGCCGGTGAAGCGGCTTTTATCTGGTTACTGAAAAAAACCGGCAATGTGGCGTTGACCCGCGGTGAATATTTTCAGGCTCAGGATGATGAACCGGTTATGGATGTGGCAGCCCGGGCGCTGGTACAGGCAGATATCCCGCAGCCACCGGAACCGTGTTTTCTGTTTTCCCAGCCGGACGAGCTTGCACTGGAAAAGACCGGCTGGAATATCACTCAACATGTACAGGATCTCAATTGGGGCAATATTAACGAGATGGAAGCGGTAGTGGTGCAAACCCTGGCGGCTATCTCGGCGGAAAATACCGGTCAGCCCTGTGGCTGGTTGGCCCGCGATCCTCAACACACTTTAGCGTTTGGAATAGTGAAATCTTATGAAACTGCAAGAAAATAAATTACAACCGGTTTCGGTGGTAAATACACTCATCTTACTGGTGGGAACCATTACCCTGCTGGTGACGTTCGCCAGTCTGGGATGGTGGTTTTGGGGAGAACATCAAACCACCGATACCGAGACGCTCAATCATTTGTTACGGGCTGCTGGAATAGCCTGGGTATTCATCGTGGTGGTGAGTATGCTGGGTTTTATCACGGTCACCTTGTTTGTCAAAGACAAAGTCACGGAGCCGGAGCCGGGTCCACCATTGGCTGCTCCGGTCAGTAAACAGTTTGATTACGATGAATTGGGCGCCCGCCTGCACCGTCGTTATGGCCGGCTCTGGGGATTCAGGGTGCGTATCTTACTGGTGATGGGCGAGGTGGAACAGGTGGAAGCCATTGCGCCGGGGCTGACGACCCAACACTGGCTGGAGGGGCATCGTACTTTGCTGGTGTACGGCGGCAGTTTACAAACTGAACCGGATGC
>NZ_LJCS01000145.1:0-2148 GCF_001280945.1 Photorhabdus heterorhabditis
GCTATGAATATAATAGGTATCTCTGCAAATTTCCATGATTCTTCCTGTGCGCTGATCAGTGATGGTCAATTAGTAGCAGCTGTTTCAGAAGAGCGATTTTCTAGACTTAAAAATGATTCCAGATTGCCAATTAGAGCTTTCAGGTATTGTTTAGAAGAGGGCGGGATTGATATTACTGATGTTGATTGTGTCGCTTATTATGAGAATCCGTATAAAAAGCTGTCCAGGCAACTTGCTTCTAATTTTAACTTTTCTGCTACCGATGGCCTTCATTGGTTGGATTGTCACAAGCCATTTCGTGATATCACTGAAATATTAGGGTATGAGAAAGAGATTAAATTTTACGATCATCATATGGCTCATGCCGCCGGGAGTTATCTATTTTCTGGTTTCACCGACGCAGCTATATTAACTTCCGACGGTGTAGGTGAATGGGAAACATCTACTTTTGGTTATGCGCAGGGCGATAGTATTAATTTATTCGAGAAAATCGAATATCCCAATTCAGTCGGCCTCTTTTATAGCACTATTACTAACTATCTGGGATTTAAAGTACTCAGTGGTGAATATAAAGTCATGGGGTTGGCACCTTATGGTAAGCCAATATATACCGATAAGTTGCGGGAAATGTTCAGCATGGAAAATAAGTTCAGTTTTAAACTGAACATGCAATTCTTTGACTTTAGCCAAATGAATCGAATGTATACGGATGCTTTTATCGACTTGATTGGCTTTCCTCCAAGGGAGCAAGAATCTGTGATGCTGCAACATCATATGGATTTAGCGAAAAGTTTGCAGGTTGTGCTGGAAGAGATTCTCATCGAACAAGTTTATAATTTGCGCGAGAAAGTTGATTCCATAAATTTATGCTTATCAGGTGGTGTGGCACTAAACTGTGTTGCTACCCATGCTATCCGTAAGACCGGTCTATTTAATAATATTTTTATTCCTCCGGCTGCTGGAGATTCTGGTTCTGCCTTGGGTGCAGCTGCATTGGCTCATATTGAGATAACGGGAAAACGACACAGTAACGAACCATTTACCAATCCTTATCTTGGGCCGAAGTTTAATAATGAAAATGTATTGGAAATGCTAACTTTAATGGAGATTGAAGCTTTAGATTTCCGGGAAGATAGAGAAAGTTTTGAGCAGACTATTGTTGAAATGCTGACTAATGGTAAAGTTATTGGCTGGTTTCAAGGACGGATGGAATTTGGCCCGCGTGCTTTAGGAGCACGAAGTATTATTGCTGATCCCAGAGATCCTTCTATGCGAGATCGGCTAAATGCCTTAGTTAAAAAGAGAGAAGGATTTAGACCATTTGCCCCCGCTATCTTAGAAGAAGAAGCGGCAAATCATATTGAATTATCAATCCCAACCCCATTTATGCTTGAAACTTGTCAGGTAACGTCAGATTTAAGTTTACCCGCAATTACTCATATTGATGGTTCCTGCCGACCGCAAACAGTTACCGCTGATACGAATCCAAAATTTCATTCTTTACTGAAGGCGTTTTATAACGCGACGAATTGCCCAATATTAGTGAACACCTCTTTTAATGTTAGGGGAGAACCGATCGTTTGTACTCCTCTCGATGCGATAAGATGTTTTGGTAATTCAGGCATTGATGTTTTAGTGCTGGAGGATTTCATTATTGATCGTTCTATGCTTTCTAAAGAATTTTCTAAAATGGCAGAAAGAGAGTTTAACCTTATTAAGCCCCAACGTGATCTATTTACCGGACAATCTATAGAAGCTATTTATACTTTTATCTAGCATAAACTTAAGTGTTTAGGAAAATAATATGAATAAATCTAACGTCAATACTGAAAAGTTAGCAACGTTTCTTTCTGATAATAAAGAAGATGCTTTGGAAGTGATGCGATTAGCTCAAATCTACTTAATGAGTGAAGATCAAAACAATAACGATGCTAAATTTTTTAATAACATTCCTTCATGCAGTGAAAATATTGATGGATATACGGCTATCGGGACATGGCATCCAGAGAAAATTGATGGTGAAATTATTTTTGTCAGACGTGAGCAGTCTGACTCCATTTTTTGGGAAAGCTCACAGCAGCAGCTAACGCTGAATAAGGCAAAAAATGTGAAAAGGATATGCTTTATCGGTGAGTCTGTCGCGCTTGG
>NZ_LJCS01000146.1:0-2029 GCF_001280945.1 Photorhabdus heterorhabditis
GTGACCGGCTGCACCTATAACGGTCTGAATCGCCCGCCGCTGGATTTACCTGCCGAAAAAACCCGCACCACCTTTAAGACCCGGACCCACAAAGGAAAAGGCTTTAATGAATTGCGGTTTGAGGATGCTAAAGACCAGCAAGAGATTTACCTGCACGGGCAGAAAGATTTGACTGTCCATATCCAGAATGATGCTCACTGGCATATCAAACACGACCATAAACAGCGGATCGATAATAACCGCTACAGTGAAATTCATGCTGATGATCACCAAAAAATCACCGGTTCAATTAAGCACAGCACTGATGGCAATGTGTCACACCGTATTACCGGCAGTCAGCATTTACAGACCGGGGAAGCGTTAGTCGCTGAAAGTGGTCAGGAAACGCATCTGAAAAGCGGCGGAAAAATAGTGTTGGAAGCGGCGTCAGAGATTACTTTAAAAATCGGGGGGCATTTTATCCGGCTAACTCCCGGCGGTATTCTGACCTCCGCGAATTTATCCGTCGGGCAGGGCTCCGCCGGTGTCGGTCGTGGTTTGTCTCTGCAACTACCGGACGGTGTAGAGCCACTGCCGGATATCAAATTCCCGGCCAAACCATCTTGTGCTGTGTTGGCTCAGCGCGAAGCTAACTGGATTATCGATAACCAGGAGGATGAATGAACACGTCTATAAACTGGCAACAGTGGTTGACTACGCCTGATAAGCCACCGGTTTTCTTTATGCTCAACTCGTTGGCAGAGCCAAATCCCGTCAATCGCTTTTATAAAAATGACTGGGTAGAGCAGGCTTTTCCACTATATAGCGGTACACCGATGGAGCATATTCTGGCACAAGGTCCCTGGCTGGTTCAGCCCAAGTCAGGCTGCTTGTCAATCATCGGTCATCGGCTTGATAGCCAAACTCTGAGCGATAACAGCTGGGGTTGGGCTTATCGTAGTGAGGATGTGTGGACCCAACAGCTTAATCACTGGCGTTCGCGCCAGCAGGTGATATTGCGGGAGAGGCAGGTGATTTTACGCAGTATGGACCCCCGAGTTTTCAGTCAGTTATTACCGGTAATGATAATCAGCGATTGGTCAGCATTTTTAACACCGGTGAGTGAGTTAATGATCGATGTCCCTGAACCCCGGAAGTATTCCCGTCCTGAAAATTGTGGTCACGGAGGGAGTGAACAGCCTTTTGTTTTGGGGAGTCATTTGCTGCACGCCTGGCATCATTCCGATTATGCCTTGAAAGGAAAGGCATTTGTGATCAGTAATGATATATGGGAAAACCACGGAAAATTAGCTGAAAAACTGGATGAGCCAGAGGGACGGTTAGTGGAAGGGATTATTAATTGGCTAAAAGTACGTTTAGAAAATGGAGGTGATATTAGCAACCTGACCAGTACAGATTATTTGCAGAGGCTCGATGAACAATATTTGAATGAATAGATGATGTCATTGGTCGCTATGATAAATGGTCATCGTGATATTAAAAAAATGAAAAATTTTCTTGCTATTTGATGATGGTTTAATAACTATAATTTGAGTTCCATCATATGAACAGTATGAAGGAAATTTCAAATTCCGTTCCCTTCGTTCGAAGGGATTAATTGACGGGGATATATTTTTATCTTCCTGTCATTCAGCGCACCATGACTCATGGCATAAGCGGTGCTTTTTGTCTGTGATAATAAGATTTTTACTATCTTATTTCTTTGGTGAGACGCAATCCATCATTTCCATTTCTGGCGGGATATCTATGTTGGTTTCATCAGTGCAGAGACTTTTCTGATGATGAAAGTGATTGATAGCCAGATGAGGGAAGTCTTGCGGGACTTTCAGAACATGATGTTTGGGCTGCGCGCCTATATGTAATGTTAAAAGAAGGAAATCATATCGATGAGCAAATTAGGTTCACTCGATCATATTGACTGTAAAAACATTCTGAAACACTGGATAGAATTCCAATTGGTGGATGAGCAAGGCAAGCCGATTGTGAATATGCCTTACCGGTTGAGAAGTCGGGGAAATCCGCGAGATGA
>NZ_LJCS01000147.1:0-2002 GCF_001280945.1 Photorhabdus heterorhabditis
CCGGCTCCGCAAAGAGGAAATCGGCTGCATCGACCTGCGAAATATCTAGGGTATCGAGATATAGCAGCTTCACCTTTGAATCAGTACCGCTGACCCCATTAAAGGTAACGTCAACGCCATGAATTTGTGACAGGCCGTTGATCGTGCCACGATGGCTCTTAGTGATTGTGAGCTGGCTGAAATCAGTGATCCCGACTTGACGCAAATCAATTTTATCAAGGCCGTGACGAAAACCACGTAATGCATTCTGGTAGTTCTTGACACCCTGTTGGGCTGCCACCACAAAAACGTCTGATGCCGCACTGTCATGACTATAGAGCGTCCCATTCAGACTAAATTTCATCTGACCCTGAGCATCAGTAGTGAGCGTCACCCCCTTGCCGCCGCCCTTAAGGATCACGGTTCCCAAGCCTTCTTGTGGCTGGCGCGTTGAGGCGTCACTACTCGTGTAAGCCATCGGAGCGATAAAGGTGTTCTGGAACGTGAAGTTCGACGCACCGATCCCGGCGAGTGTCTGATTTTTCAGGATAATGCTCTGCCCCTGACCCAGATCGACCTTAACATCCGCCCCTTGCGGCGTCAGCAACAGATCGGCAAACGTTTTTCCACCCAATCCGACCAGATCGATGATTTCGCCACGAGCCGCCTCGAAGTGGCTAATGATATCGCTGCCGGCCTCACGGCGGTGGACCACAAAGAAGTCCTTGCCCGCCCCCCCTGCCAGGGTGTTGTTTCCACGCCCGCCATCAAGCAAGGCATCGGCATTACCCGCGACTAGCGTGTCGTTGCCATCACCGGTGACGATATTCTGAATGCCCGACGGATCCTTTATCGTCAACGCTGCACCGCCAATGCGGGCAACACCGGTCAGCAAGTTGACTGACGTATCCCGCGAAACAGCCGCCGCATTGACGGTATTACGCCCACCCGCCACGCCATTAGCGGCGTCATCCAGCACCGCGCGGTTGGCCTGTCCGACCACCGACGGGATATATTCGTCGGTGTAAAAGTAAGTGTCATCCGGGGTGCTTTTGCTGCCGTACAAACGTAGCGACCAGGCATTGAATGTGACCGGCAGGCCGGAATTCGCATCGGTCACCTGTAGGGTCCAGTTGCCAGCCGAGCGTTCACCCAAATCATGGGTCGACATAAAGCTGTACTTGAACGTCCCCGACTGGCTACTCCCCCAATCGCTCGCACTCGCGCCCGGCATACCGTCTGGAACCTTACCCTGACGATTGAGCAATAGGCTCTGAGTGCCATCCGGCGAGATCAATTTGAGCGTCAGATCGCCAAGACGGCCTACCTGAGCGTCAAAATCGATCTCAACATGCTCGACATTCAGACCGGCATTCATGGCAATCGACGACGTCAGCGTCTCACCCGCCGCCAGGGTTTTCCCCAGAGGACCGCTGGATGCGCTATAGACGTACTCGTTGGCCGCGGTGCTTTGAGTCATCCAAGACTCGGCCAAGCGAACCGCGGCTCGCGCATCGACTTGACCGAAACCGTAATCGTTGCTGGTATGCATGCCGCCGCCATTCCAGCTATGGCGGCTATTATCGCGCCATGCGGTAGCGGGGTCATTAATCTTACGAGCAGACAGAGCAAGGATCTGCTGCACATCCCGATAGCCTAAGTTCGGGTTGGCCTCCAGCATCAACGCAACAACACCGGAGACTATCGGCGCGGCAAAGCTGGTGCCCTGCATGCTGGTGTAGTCATTGCCAAACGTTGAGCCCCGGTCGGTTTTCAGCATATAACTGGTCGACACGACATTGCTGCCCGGTGCCGAAACCAACAGGCTGGCTCCCGGGTTGGAAAAGGGTGAGGAGCCAATCTGCAACGTCGATAAATCGCCCTGTGCGTTGATTGCACCGACTTCCACCGAAAAGCGGTTGTTATTGGTCAGTGACCCTTGAGCATTGCCGCCTTCTGCACGATGGTTGCCGCCCGCCGCCACGATGACGGTCCCCAATCCGCCACGACCATTAGCCGCCGC
>NZ_LJCS01000148.1:0-1894 GCF_001280945.1 Photorhabdus heterorhabditis
GTTTCCATTGACGCCTAACAGTAAGCTGGATCGTCTGGCGTTGCCGGCGCCGGACGGAGAGGCGTTTGCCCGTCAGGTTTACGAGGCCCCGCAGGGAGAAACGGAAATCGCGTTGGCGGCGATTTGGCATGAGTTGCTAGGGATTGAGCAGATCAGTCGGTACGACAGTTTCTTTGCCCTGGGCGGCCATTCACTGCTAGCGGTACGCATGATTGAACGTCTGCGTCACTTGGGGCTGACGCTGGCGGTGCGTGATCTGTTCCAGTCGCCAGTGTTATCTGAACTGGCGCAAACACTGGGGCAACATCAGTTAGTAGTGGTACCGCCGAATGTCATTACGTCAGCGACGACGACACTCACTCCAGCCATGTTGCCGCTGATTGATCTGACCCAAACTGAGATCGACCGTATCGTTGAGCAGGTACCGGGTGGGGTGACCAATATTCAGGATATCTATGCCTTGTCACCGTTGCAGGATGGGATTTTGTTCCACCATTTATTGGCAAACGAAGGTGATACGTATCTGGTAGTCAGTCAGATGGCTTTTGCTGAGCGGTCTCAGCTGGACCGTTATCTGGCGGCGGTGCAACAGGTGGTTGATCGCCATGACATCTTGCGGACCGCCTTTATCTGGCAGGGATTATCTGCGCCGGCTCAGGTGGTTTGGCGTCAGGCTACCTTATCAGTGATGGAATTGACGCTGGACTCGGCTGATGGGCCGGTTCGTACTCAACTGGTGCAACGTTTTGATCCCCGTCATTATCGCCTCGATTTGGGCCAGGCGCCGTTATTGCGCTTTGTGGTCGCTCAGGAGACTGATGGCCGCTGGATTGTGCTGCAATTGTTGCATCACCTGATTGGTGACCACACTACGCTGGAAGTGATGAACCGAGAAGTACAGGCATTCCTTGCCGGGCAAGGGAATAGCCTGTCGGCGCCGGTCCCGTTCCGTAATCTGGTGGCTGAGGCCCGGTTGGGGGTCAGTCAGGAAGAGCATACCCGTTTCTTTACCGACATGCTGGCAGAGGTGGAAGAGCCAACTTTGCCGTTCGGACTGGCGGAGGTGCATCTTGATGGATCTCAGGAGACGGAGTCTTACCGGATACTGCCTGCCGGGTTGAATGACCGTCTGCGTAGTCAGGCTCGACGTTTGGGCGTCAGTTTGGCGGCGCTGTGTCATCTGGCTTGGGCGCAGGTGTTGTCGCGTACCAGTGGTCAGGAAAAAGTGGTGTTTGGCACGGTGTTGTTTGGGCGCATGGCGGCAGGGGAAAGGGCTGATAGTGGGATGGGGCTGTTTATCAATACCCTGCCATTACGTTTGGATATCGATGAAACCCCGGTACGGGACAGTGTGCAGGAGGTGCATCTGCGACTGGCCGGCTTGCTGGCGCATGAGCATGCTTCACTGGCGTTGGCTCAGCGGTGCAGTGGGGTTGTCGGTGGTACGCCACTTTTTAGTGCCTTGTTCAACTATCGACATAATGCCCTGCCGGCAACGTCGAATGACCCGATGAGCGACATTGAATTCTTGGGTGCACAGGAACGCACTAACTACCCCTTTGGGTTGTCGGTGGAGGATTTTGGTGAATCGCTGGGATTGACCGCTAATGTGGTGCAGCCGTTTGATCCAGATCGGCTATGTGGTTATATGCAGCAGGCGTTGGAAAGTCTGGTGGAGGCATTGGAGCAGGCCCCTGAGACTCCGGTACGGGCACTGAACGTTCTGCCTGAAATGGAACGCAGGTTGTTACTGGAAACCTGGAATGCGACGGATTCATCTTATCCAGACCCGTTATGTATTCATCAGCTGTTTGAGCAACAGGCAGAGCAGGCCCCACAGGCGACAGCGTTAGAATATCAACAACAGATTTTCAGTTATGCGGAACTGAATGCC
>NZ_LJCS01000149.1:0-1886 GCF_001280945.1 Photorhabdus heterorhabditis
TACCTCCAGCAAAAATACTTCCCACTGTTGCTCCTGATGGTAGTAGCAGTGGTGCTGCTACCGTGGACATTCCTGCTCCCCAAGCGACTAATAATCCTCTTACCGGATCTTGTCCTTCCGGGTGATCACCTTTGGCATGTTTTGACAATGCTGCCGAAATCTCTTGAGGGGATTTACCTTCATTTAGCATAGCGGTAGCCAGACTGGATGCTGACCGACCGTAATCCGCCAGCCCTTTGGGCAAGCTTAGTGCATTATTATCCACAACCTTTTGTTAGAGAAAAAATATTCTCATTCCTTCCTAGTGCAACAATCTCACAGCCAAGATCATCGAAAGCACCTAATATCATTAAAACGATTCCATTATGTTGCCAAATGAAATTTGCCCAATCTGAAATATGTCGAATTTGTGTTATATCTAACCTCTCATAAATATTTTCGTCGGGGATAAGTGCCAAATATGTTTTCTTTTCAGTTAATACTAACTTTGCCGCTGTTTTTAAATTGGAAAGATAAAAGTGACATAACCCTGATAAAGTCAAGCCCTGTGAAGACTGAACCATAACATTCTGTTTTTTTAACGCGAATTCTGTATCATTTCCTCTTGATTTTAATAATCCCCAAGCTTGTTTATACCGAGTAATAGATGTATCTGGTTGAACGCCAGATAGTTCTATATATAAACAAATAGAACTTCTATCATCATACATTTCTAGCGTCTCTACCATTTTCGTAAAAAGTGGTACAAAACCTCTTTCACGATTTATATCTAATAGTTCCCAACTTACCGCTTCAATATTCATTTCTGTAATAAATAAAGAACTAAAATTAGTGATATCGTTATTTTTACAGATATCAGTAGCATATCTAACTATCATGTCAGTAGTCATAGTGATTCCCTTTTTCATCATTAAAATGAGGCCCTCTATTCTGGGGATCGTTTATTCCAAAATCATGACCTTTGGCATCATCCCTAATTTGTATTGTTTTAGTTCCCCCTCCTGCTTTAGGAACATCAAATTCATAAATTTTTCCAGGCTGGAGCCTTCCTCGCTTATCAACATTTGGCAATACTCTATCCGGATGTTTTCCAATAGGAATTCCTGAGCGACGTTTTGCTTCATTAAATGCACCTGACCTACCTGCTCCTACAGGAGAATAGTTTTCTGGTTTTTCTCCTTTGGCCTGATAAATAAAATCATCTTTTTTCGGGCCATCAGGAATTGGGGTCACCGTCGTATTACCACCTACATCCGGCTTACCTTCCGTATTACCGGTATGATTTGACGCAACACCAGACTGGTTTTCCCCATTGCCTGTATGGTTCGGTATACTACCCGGCTCTAACTGTTGGTTTCCACCGGTATGATTAGGGTATTTCCTTATATCGTCAGACTGATTACCACCTGTATGTGTTGGCAGATTAGCTGGATCAACAACTTGAGTGTATTTATCCTGAAGTGTATTTAGGTAACTCTGTGTGATTTCATCATTTCCCATCATCTGAAGCATAATCAGATGGTCTAAGTCTTCTGAAGAAATCTTATCAGCGATTTCCTTTGCCACTATTCCGGTTATACCCGCCTTAACGCCTATCTCCAGGACTTTTTCTGCCACTTTGGCTCGACACGGAGCAGCTATTGCACACCCTTCTGTTACCAGTTTTCCCAGGAAATTATTATCGGTTGCATTCTTCCCGGCCTGCGCCCCAGTGAGGGCGCTGGCGGTGGAGTCACCGGCAATGCCGCCGGCTAATCCCGCCGCCAGGGTGGAAAGGGTGCTGATAGTTTGCTTCTGCTCCTCCGTTAACTCACTGACTTTGGCCCCATCACCGTAAAGTTGCTTAATCAGGACCTGCGCCGCCAGCTCACCCGAAGCCGCCCCGG
>NZ_LJCS01000150.1:0-1879 GCF_001280945.1 Photorhabdus heterorhabditis
TCTTACTGGTGATGGGCGAGGTGGAACAGGTGGAAGCCATTGCGCCGGGGCTGACGACCCAACACTGGCTGGAGGGGCATCGTACTTTGCTGGTGTACGGCGGCAGTTTACAAACTGAACCGGATGCTGCTCAGCTGGCGGCCCTGCGTCGGTTACGGCATTTCCGGCCACTGAATGGGGTGGTCTGGGCGCTGACCGAAGCCCAGAGCGCCCAGCCGGTTCTGATGGATAAAGCCCTGCGGATGTTACAGAAACAGGCCCAGCAGTTACATTGGCAGGCGCCGGTTTATCTGTGGCAAGTGTGTCACAGCATCTGGTCGCAGGAAGACCGTATCACTCAACCGGTGGGCTGCTTTTTCCCGGAACGCGGTACGCCGGAAGGGGTGGCAGAACAATTACAGCGGCTGATTGACCCGATGCGCCGGCAGGGCATGCAGCAACTGCTGGCAAAGAACGCCCACGATTTTTTGTATCGCCTGTCATCAACGCTGGAAAACAAGGGGATTACTCACTGGCGTGATGTCCTGACCCCGGTGTTGAAGGAATATGCGGATGTGGTGGTGTTGCGAGGGCTGATGTTCAGTTTGCCGGTCAGGGTCAATCAAGACGGTGCGCCCCAGAGCTGGCTGCCGGACCCGGTGTGGCAGGGGGTACTCCGTGACAGCCGGCGGGCGCCCGGCAGGCGGATGGGGCTGAGCCGGAAACGGCAGGTTTATCACGGTCTGATGGCACTGGCGTTACTGTGGGGCGCGGGCAGTGTGCTGTCGTTTTTCACTAACCGTGACCAGATAAGGGGAGTACAGACGGCGGTGACTGACCTGAAAACGCACCCGGTCGGGTCTGAGGGTGAACTGATGGCGTTAAAAACCCTGCGTAATGAAATGGGCCGGTTGCAATACCGGGTGGAGCACGGGGCGCCCTGGTATCAGCGTTTTGGTCTCAATCAGAATGAGAGGCTGCTGACGGGGGTGATGCCGGATTACACCGTGATGAATAACCGCCTGATACGGGATAAAGCTGCCTCGGTGTTGCAGGCAAAACTGCGTACTCTGGTGAATTTACCGCCGAACAGTCCGTTATGGGCCGGTCGGGTGGCCGCCGGTCATGACCTGTTGAAAGCTTATCTGATGATGGCGCGTCCGGAGAAAGCGGAGGCGGCATTTTTAACCCGGATACTCAGTGACAATGAACCCGTCCGAGCCGGCATTGCGCCGGGTGTCTGGCTGAGTGCCGCGTCCGATTTATGGGATTTTTACGCGCAAAATTTGTCGGTACATCCGGAATGGCGGATAACCCCGGATACTGAGCTGGTCAGGCAGGTGCGGCAGAAACTGCTGACCCAGTTAGGCCGGCGTAATGCAGATGCCACGCTCTACCAGCAGATGCTGCAATCGGTGGCGAAGGATTATGCCGACGTCACGTTACAGCAGATGACCGGTGACACGGAAGCCGAACGGTTGTTGACGACGGATAAAGTGGTGCCAGGGATGTTTACCCGTCAGGCATGGGAGGGGCAGATACAGCCCGCGATTGGCAAGGCGGTGGCCTCGCGGCGCGAAGCGATTGACTGGGTGCTGAGTGATAACCGGCAGGCCATATCGGCGGCGGTGTCACCGGCGGAGTTAAAAGCCCGGCTGACCGAACGTTACTTTACCGATTTTGCCGGGGCGTGGCAGACGTTTCTGAACAGTCTGCGCTGGAATAAAGCCGGTAATATGGCTGAGGTGACAGACCAGTTAACCCTGATGGCAGATACCCGTCAGTCCCCGCTGATGGCGCTAATGAACACGGTGGCGTATCAGGGACAAACGGGTCAGCGCGGGCCGGCTTTATCCGACCGGCTGGTGAAATCGGCCAACACGCTGCTAAACAACAAAAC
>NZ_LJCS01000151.1:0-1874 GCF_001280945.1 Photorhabdus heterorhabditis
CCTCGCAGGCGGCGGTGGCCTTAGTTGAAAATAAAGGGGATCTCACCCAGACACTGGCGGCCTTAGCGAAGCGCGAAGCCGTCAAATCCCTCGTGACCCAAATCGCCGTGGGTGGCGCATTAGGGGGCTTAGACCACACGATGGGCTGGGGAAAATTAGTGGCGGGAAAAGGGGTTGTCGATCCGCTAAAAGCGCAGCTTCCCTTATTGAGTAACCAGAATTGGAGTCAGGTGGCCCAGCGTGTGGCGGCGCAATCCGTCGTCAGTTCAACAATAGGGACGGCGATTAACGGCGGCAGTTTTACGGATAACCTGCAAACCGCGTTGTTGAGCAATATCGGTAATCAGATTAATGCGGAAGGCGCCAAGCTGATTGGGGATAACGGGGAGATTTTGGGTATCCCGGGTAAAGCGATTAGCCATGCCGCAGTGTCTGCGCTGGCGGCGGAAATTGGTGGCGGGGATGCCAAAGGGGCTGCCGTGGGTGCCTTAGCCGCAGAATTGGCCGCCATCACCTTGGATAAAACCTTTAGCGATCCGATGGCAATTCAGGCCGGGGGTAAAATCATTGGCGGCGCTGCGGGAGCCATTGCAACCAACAGCGCAGAAGGTGCCAACAGTGGTGCCAATGCCGGTGAAATGGTGATTGTCTACAATTCGCTGGCTCATCTTCTGTCTGCCGCAGAAAAAGAAAAGTCAGGCACAATCAAAGCCTACGAGGAGAAAAAACAAGCCTTTTGTCAGCAGTCACCGGCGGCGTGTCAACAAGCTGGAGGAGTCATCAGTTTTGGTACTGACTTCGTGCCAATCATTGGTGATATCAAAGGTTTTGCCGAGGCCGAAAGCGCATTAGATTATCTGGCCGCCGCCGTAGCGATTATCCCGGGTGCGGGTGATGCCGCCGGGAAAACTATCAAGGCGGTAGAGAAAGCCTTACAGAAAGGTGATATTGGGGAAGCTTCTAAGCTTATTCAAGAAGCAAGCCAACAGATATCTGCGAGAACCCCAACAGGTTCTAAAGGTAATCCATTGAATGTTCCAGACGGAATCAACAAACCAACCACAATTGGAAATCGAGACTACTCCAGCCATTCACTTGATCGTATGCAAAGGCAAGGAATTACTCCTACCGTAGTAGAAAATGCGATCAAATCAGAAAATGCAGTGAAAGGAAAAATTCCAGGAACAATGGCTTACCACGATAAAACGAATAATCTCACAGTAATCGTTGATGAAAAATCTGGCCGTGTAGTTACAGTAGACTTCGGGATTATAAGACAATGAATAAATTAAATAATATTACTCTTACTGAGTACGACTTTAGACAACTTAATTTGATGAAAGAAACTCTAGGAGCATATGTTGAAAATAAAATTCCTTTAAATGTACTAATTGATCGCTTGAGAGATTTATTGGATTGTTTACAAGATGTGAATAATGAGTGGAAGGAGCAGTTTTATGAGCATTGGCTGAGTTTGGAGCAAGTTTATGCTGTAGCTTTAGATAGAAATGAACCACAAAGTCAATATGAAAGTTATATTAATGATTCAGTTAAGGGAATGGATAGCCTGTTAGGATTGTGATTAAAAGATACCGATCTTTTTAAACTACACCCTAATTTCTGGATGGTTTTATCCGATAGCTAGTATGACCTGGGGCCGGTATTGTGTACTGGACTCAGGCCATTCAATTTTAAAGGTTTTGTAGAAGCCAAAAGCGCATTAGATTATTTTTCCGCTATTCCCGGTGCAGGGCGGGATTCCACTTTGTATTTAATTTAATCAAAGATAAGTTGACTACGGAATTCCCCTGACCAAATGGCTCTTCGACGTTTAGCCGCCTGACTGTCTTTTATACTGGTATTCTGTTTAATCA
>NZ_LJCS01000152.1:0-1835 GCF_001280945.1 Photorhabdus heterorhabditis
GGTTGGGCAGGGGAGCGCAAATAAGCGCTTGACTCTGCGGGCAAAAAGCGTAATATACGCAGCCCGGCTGACCGAGAATATCAAATTTTAAGGTGGCCTGCTCTTTAACAATTAATCAGACAATCTGTGTGGGCACTCACAAGACGGTATCACAAAAAAATACTGAAAAGTCTTGAAGAGTGAACAACGGTTAATTCATGATGAACTAACTGACAATGAAATTCTTTGAGCATCAAACTTTAAATTGAAGAGTTTGATCATGGCTCAGATTGAACGCTGGCGGCAGGCCTAACACATGCAAGTCGGGCGGTAACAGGAAAGCGCGTGCGCTTTTGCTGACGAGCGGCGGACGGGTGAGTAAAGTCTGGGGATCTGCCTGATGGAGGGGGATAACCACTGGAAACGGTGGCTAATACCGCATGAAGTCGCAAGACCAAAGTGGGGGACCTGCGGGCCTCACGCCATCGGATGAACCCAGATGGGATTAGCTGGTAGGTAGGGTAATGGCCTACCTAGGCGACGATCCCTAGCTGGTCTGAGAGGATGACCAGCCACACTGGGACTGAGACACGGCCCAGACTCCTACGGGAGGCAGCAGTGGGGAATATTGCACAATGGGCGCAAGCCTGATGCAGCCATGCCGCGTGTATGAAGAAGGCTTTCGGGTTGTAAAGTACTTTCAGCGGGGAGGAAGAGTGCGGCCTGAATAGGGCTGGACTTTGACGTTACCCGCAGAAGAAGCACCGGCTAACTCCGTGCCAGCAGCCGCGGTAATACGGAGGGTGCAAGCGTTAATCGGAATGACTGGGCGTAAAGCGCACGCAGGCGGTCAATTAAGTTAGATGTGAAATCCCCGGGCTTAACCTGGGAACGGCATCTAAGACTGGTTGGCTAGAGTCTCGTAGAGGGGGGTAGAATTCCATGTGTAGCGGTGAAATGCGTAGAGATGTGGAGGAATACCGGTGGCGAAGGCGGCCCCCTGGACGAAGACTGACGCTCAGGTGCGAAAGCGTGGGGAGCAAACAGGATTAGATACCCTGGTAGTCCACGCTGTAAACGATGTCGATTTGGAGGTTGTTCCCTGGAGGAGTGGCTTCCGGAGCTAACGCGTTAAATCGACCGCCTGGGGAGTACGGCCGCAAGGTTAAAACTCAAATGAATTGACGGGGGCCCGCACAAGCGGTGGAGCATGTGGTTTAATTCGATGCAACGCGAAGAACCTTACCTACTCTTGACATCCAGAGAAGACCTCAGAGATGGGGTTGTGCCTTAGGGAGCTCTGAGACAGGTGCTGCATGGCTGTCGTCAGCTCGTGTTGTGAAATGTTGGGTTAAGTCCCGCAACGAGCGCAACCCTTATCCTTTGTTGCCAGCACGTAAAGGTGGGAACTCAAGGGAGACTGCCGGTGATAAACCGGAGGAAGGTGGGGATGACGTCAAGTCATCATGGCCCTTACGAGTAGGGCTACACACGTGCTACAATGGCGGATACAAAGTGAAGCGACCTCGCGAGAGCAAGCGGAACACACAAAGTCTGTCGTAGTCCGGATTGGAGTCTGCAACTCGACTCCATGAAGTCGGAATCGCTAGTAATCGTAGATCAGCATGCTACGGTGAATACGTTCCCGGGCCTTGTACACACCGCCCGTCACACCATGGGAGTGGGTGGCAAAAGAAGTCGGTAGCTTAACCGAAAGGAGGGCGCTGACCACTTTGTGATTCATGACTGGGGTGAAGTCGTAACAAGGTAACCGTAGGGGAACCTGCGGTTGGATCACCTCCTTACCTGAGATGCGTTGAGTGAGTGTTCACACAGATTGTCTGATGAAAGAAGAG
>NZ_LJCS01000153.1:0-1803 GCF_001280945.1 Photorhabdus heterorhabditis
GTGCCGGCGGAGCCGTTGCCCTCGTTAAACGCTTCACGGACTAAAATTTTTAACCTGATGTGCTCAGTATCGGGCTTTTTCACTCGATGGCGCCAGGCCTGATAGCTGCTACGATAAACCCCGAACACGAACAGTTGGCAAAGGAAAGCCACTGGATAATGCACTCTGAATAGCTCAATTAACGAGAACTGTTCAAGTAGTCCGACATCAAGAGTGCGGAAGATTTTTTTAATACTTCATTTTCCATTTCAATACGTTGCAGTTTCTTTTACAGCTCACGTATTTCAATTTGCTCCGGCGTGATGGGCATGGCTTTAGAAGATTTGCCTTGCCGCTCCTGCCTCAACTGACGAACCCAGCTCCCCAAGGCTGATTTGCTGACATTCATCGCTTTAGCGGCTTCCAGTTTGAATTCAGGGCTAAAACTTCTTTTCATCATGTCACCTGTTTGATTGTTGAAGTAAAAATATCACCTTTATTACGGTGACTAAAATTACTGTGCCACATCAAAATCGGATGGGCTGAAACAGAAGTATTCTCCTGTGATTGGTTGACTTTCAGTCTGGTAGTGTTGTTTGTTTTATAGTCATGTTATAGGTTGATATTTCCGATTCTAAGCATTAGACTTCTTATGTTAGTTGAAGTGGATCGCGCTAAGGCCGAGGCTACCAACCCGGTTAAGAGCACAAAAACAGAGGTCCTGCTTAAAGATAAAAACAAAAAACCAACCTCACCAGTTGGTTTTTTGTTTTTACTGATCTATTAATCCATTGAATCATATCCAAATAAACTTATAATCAACGGCTGTTAGTTGAGGCGCGTTTCGGCCTGTGTATCTCTTACGCAAGTTTTCGTAAGTCCTGGCTGAGTACAGGTGGTGCTGATTCAGAGCCTTGGTTGGAGCGCGATCCACTTCAACTAACATTGATGAGAACCAGCCGGACAGGCAATGTAAAGGCAATGGCTGGTTAAGTCGTGCTCCTAACTGGAGCAAACGGGTGAAAGCATTTATTGACACTGCTATCATCGTTCTCAAAGCGTTAATCGCGCTTTTAGAGCTGATCCGTGCATTTCTGAAATAGATAACGGAAACGTAGCTAAGGCCATCGGGGTAACCTCCCGGTGGCCTTTAACATTTACCGCCTTTGATCAAGCAAGCCACTCTTGTTTAAGTGGCCCAATATATTGATCTAACGGCTTAAATTTGGTAATCCCGACTGGACTTGAACTGGTGTTCAAGCCAGTGGGTTACTCATTCAAGGTTGCGCCCCCCTGACCATCGGATTTTGCCGATAGCAGTGCTACTTTAACTGATTGTATTATCTGACCCAAGAATCAAATAAATACCTTAGTGACGGTTTGTCTCGCTGCGCTTATGACGAAATAAATGAACTTATGGCGAAAACGGCACTACACCGCACCCGCCTGCACGCTTTGGATCAAAAAATTTTTTCAGTTTTAAAATCCTACAAGGCAAGCTGCCAAATCGTGCCAGCACTGGCGAAGTGAGAGGAGTCACAAACTGAAATGATTGAAAAGATTTTCAGGAAATTTCAGTTTGTAGATCTAGGAAGGATCACGACAGAAAGGTTAACACAATGATAATAAGGAAATATTTCTATTTTACGTAAGAAGTAAGATCACGAAGATAAGCCGAAGGAAATTTCAAAACACAGTACTAGGCTGTGTCCCTTAATATCAATTAATAGTATTATTATCTGATTGATTTCGATGCAGGAACAAAATAGTGGCACGTTACGACATTTCTGATGATGCTTGGATATTGATAGAATCTTGTTTGCC
>NZ_LJCS01000154.1:0-1767 GCF_001280945.1 Photorhabdus heterorhabditis
GTGACTGCTCCCCGCCCTGTCGGGCGAGGCTTCCCACTTCCTAGGCCGCAACCGTCTGTGTGACGGATTTACACTGGCCTCCATGGGCAGAAACGACGAGTCCCGCCGCTTGTAATTCCAGTATTCCCTTGCGTTCGATGTTGATCGCCGCATTGATATCGCGGTCATGCTCTACTCCGCATTCAGGACATTGCCAGATGCGTTTATTTAACGGCATCTCCGACATTTTGTGACCGCAGCAGTGACAGGTTTTCGTACTGGCGAACCATTGCTCCAACTTCACCAGATGCACTCCTTTCTCTGCTGCTTTGTATTCCAGTTTTGCGACCAATCCAGACCATCCAGCATCGCCTATCGCACGAGCCAGATGGTGATTTTTCATCATATTTGCCGCTTTCAGCGTCTCGACAATTACCGCTTGGTTTTCGTCAACAATTGCGCGAGATAATTTATGCTGGAAATCGGCGCGGGCGTTGGCTACCCGCTCGTGAACTGCCGCAAGTTGTATTCGGGCTTTACGTCTGTTTGCGCTCCCCTTTCTCTTACGCGAAAGGGCTTTCTGCTTCCGGCGCAGATTGTGACTGACATTGATAAGGTGGCGCGGATTGGCAATCTTATTGCCGTCCGATTTGATGGCAAAATGCGTCAGCCCCATATCCAGCCCTGTAACGTTTGATATCAGTGCTGGTTTCGTAGGTGCTTCCATTCCGTCATCACAGAGTAACGATGCGTAGTATTTTCCGGTTGCGCTGCGGCTCAATGTGATACTTTTCAGCGTTCCCGTAATTTCACGATGTAAACGAGCTTCAATCGGCAAGATTTTCGGGATTTTGAGCGCACCATCAATGACTTTGATTCCAACACAATGATAGCTAGATTGCTTTCCGTGCTTACTTTTAAACGTCGGGAAACGGGCTTTCAGTTTCGGATTGAAAAAGTTGGAAAAGGCCACTTCGAGATTAATCACCGCCTGCTGTAACGCGATGGAATCATACTCTTTAAGCCATGCGTATTTACGGGATTTTTTTGCTACGGCCAGTAAAGGTTTCAAGTCGTTACGGGGGCTTAAACTCACCCCGTGCCGCTGGTAAGCCTGTTTTTTAATGTGAAGAGCTTTGTTGTACGCAAAACGCACCGCACCGAACTGGGCATTGAGAAATTCCGCCTGTTCCGGTGTCGGGTAAATACGTACTTTCGTGGCTCTTAACATAATCAGCGCTCATTGATATACTTCTGTTATTTTAACAGGTTAACGGAATATATCAATTGAGTAATCATGATGATTTGCTGGAGGGGTTCCTCCGTAAACGGCATAGTGTCAGCAAACTGGTTGTACACCTGATTTTTACCACAAAATACCGCCGAAAATTGTTTGACGGACGAATGATAGAGCAGTTGCGTGATGCTTTTTGTTCTGCTGCCGGAAAGCTCGAATGCGAAATAATTGAGATGGACGGGGAGCCAGATCATGTACACCTGCTGGTTGCCTACCCGCCAAAGCTTGCTGTCAGTGTGATGGTCAATAATTTGAAATCGGTATCATCACGTCTGCTACGCCAGCAGAACACGCATTTACGGATGCAAAGTAAAACCGGACTTTTGTGGTCAAGATCGTACTTTGTCTGTAGCACCGGAGGGGCAACGATTGAAACGCTCAGAGCCTACGTTCAGAGTCAGTCAACGCCAGATTGATCTTTAAAGCCCTGCGGGCTTTTCGCCTTATATCCCCGCCCGCACTGGCCGAGGGTTTACGGCGTTTTTCGCTAA
>NZ_LJCS01000155.1:0-1735 GCF_001280945.1 Photorhabdus heterorhabditis
AATGATAGGAGAGGTTAAAGGTGAAAAGGTAAAAAACGAAAAGTAACTGTCTCATGCAAGGAAAATTGAAATTAACAATGAGTTAATGATTTCCGCTCGTCCGAAAGAAAGCTTGTGTAATACAAGATAAACCGTAAGTTTAGTTAAAATGATTGATTGGAATTCTTATGAAAAAGTTGAGTATCGTCCTTTGGTTAGGTTTGATTATTAATTTGATAGTTATCGGAGGATTTTTTTATTATTTGCAATTACAGCAGACAGCTCAAAATAGTTTAAGTTATCAGGGGCAAGAAGTTCTTAAAGAGCTTTATCCTATAGCCAAACTGATAGCCATTGCTATTGCGATACAGATGGTTAGTGTATTATTGCTTTTCATTCATAAAAAGCTGGCGCTCTTTTTGGCTATGTTGTCTGGTTTTATAACACTTCCCTTGGGGTTTGTTTATATCATCGGTTTTCTTTTTAGCTATAACAATTTACGTTTTTCTGGGTTTCCACTATTTAAATGGGTAAATAAAAAGCAACTTTCTCCTTACCTTCATTTCCGTCAGGAACGTTTTTATATAATCGCAGTCTTATTGGGTGTAGCTGCTATTATTCAGTTAAGTGCAGAAGTATCTATGGGGTATACAGGTTATGAAGCATCTATGGGGAAAGTGTTAGCTAGTGCTGCAATCGTATCTGCTTTTAACGGTATTCGCCTTGCTTTTCGACCGGTGTTAGGTATTTATGACAATCAATTGGTTATTACACCTTCTGCATTTAGTAAAACGTATCAGGTAGGTTGTGATCAGGTGTTGATGAAGGAAAAAGGCAAAAATATTATTAGTTTTGTTATCCATACTGATTCATTGAAGGAAGTTGTGAATATTAATCGTAATCTTATTGAAATAGTTGATGCCTATGCTGGTATTGACGAAATTGAAAAAAGGTTAATACAACAAGAGGCTATAGAATGAAAGGCATTATCCGTATTCACGATAAAACCACTCACGGTGGTCAGGTGTTGAGTGAGATATGAATGTTATTCCAATACTGGCATTGACAAGAACAGGCGGATATTATCGCTTTATGCTCTCCCATTGAGAAACAGAAAGAAAGTTATACTTTTGGATTACAGTATAGGAGGATGCATTCTCATTTGAAATTGAGATTCATTCTTTTTTACGACAGTTTTACGTATTTAAGTTACAGGTTTGAAAATGACGTTGGTTATACCGAGTTAAAAGATAATGATAATGAATATTATTTTATTGTATAGATTGATTGTCCGGTTGTATTTGAATGAGCAACCTTTATATGTAAATAAATGTCATCTTGTTTATGTTTTGTTTAATATTCTGGGATTTATCTTTTTGTCTCAATGGTTATATTATCTCGGTATTAGGCAAATTGTGCTTTTTGATGAATGAAGACTTGATTTTTATATGCACCCATTAAGAGAATGGCCTTATTCATAAACCGCGTATCCTGTTAATGCAGACATTAATTGATAGCGTATAAAGGGTCTGCGCTATTATTTATGTTTCGGTTAAACCGCCGGTCAGGAAATATCTGATCCGGTTTGTTGTTTCCCGAATTTATTATGGACGGAACAATTGGGTTCTGCCGTCCAAGGCGAAGGTGCAACGCGGCCGGTCGCCACCAATTCAACGGCTGCGGGGCGTGCTGCCAACCGCAGAGTTGAAATCCGTCTGGTACCTAACGCAGTCGCCTGCCAGCGACTGCAACAAGT
>NZ_LJCS01000156.1:0-1632 GCF_001280945.1 Photorhabdus heterorhabditis
AAGGTTCATCAGGCGCGGAACTCATCGAGGCGCAGGTTCCTTGCCTATAGTGACGCCGGATAGATTTAAGCAAGCCCAAAATTCATCAAAATGAGTGTTGCAAAAACGAGGGCGACCATAGATTTTATGCTCTCTAAAAAGGGCGTTAGTTGCTGCGGCTGACGACGCCCTTAATGGGATTCTTTCTGGTGTCAGAATCAATGACGGATCTGCGCCAACTCGTCTTCAGATAAGCCAGTCGCTTCGAGAACAGCCTCGCGAGGCATCCCCATTTTCAAAAGGCTGTGGGCAACGTCGAGTTTACCCAGCCGCACACCTTCTTCACGCCCTTTCTGTTCACCCAGCCGCACGCCTTCTTCAAGTCCTTTCTGTTCACCTAACTGCATCCCTTTCCGAATCCCGCGTTGTTCGCCCTCGAGGCGGAGTTTTTCAGCAATAGTCATCAGAGCTTCCTCATGCTGTGGCACACGTGATGCCAGAGTGTTTAGCAAAGCAGCCGGATCGTGAGATTCTCCCGCCTGCAGCATATAGTTTATCACAGATATCAGCTGTTCCTGAGTGGTATATCCTTCCAACAACAATGTTACCAGCTGGTCAAGCAGCTCAGTCAGATCACGCTGGCGAATGTGTTTCTGCAACATTTCGAGCACAGCCATACGACGATGTTTCATTATTTCGTCGTCCGGAATAACGGTAATATCAACCAGTGGAAAATCTTTATTGTACAACTCGCCGGCAAGTTCCGGATCATCGAACTCCAAAAGCCAATTCATCGGATACGGATACGGACTGATCTTTCCCTGGTAGAATAGTACGGGTATCACCAACGGTAACGTTTTATGACCAGCATCAAGATGACGTTGCATGGCAGCAATGGCATAACGCAACATCCGAAAAGCCATGTGTTTATCAGGCGAGCTTTGATGTTCAATCAGACAGTATACATAACCGTCACCCTTACCCGTTTTTAGTGAATACAAAACGTCACTGTAGTATGGCCGCAGATCGTCTTCAATGAAGCTTCCCGATACCAGTTGCAGCGTATTCAGATCACAAACCTTCAGCAGAGTTAGTGGCAAATGGAACTGTAGAAAATCTCTGGCCGTATCTGGATGTGTCAGAAACTGCTTAAAAATAGCATCATGTAATGTTGGCGTAGTGTTCTTCTTCATTGTGCATCATATCCCTGTAACCCCGATACTCATTTTAACATATCCTTGATCACTTGTTTGCAGCTTTCGCCTTCACAGGTGCGGGCTTTATGCGCAAAATTGTCCAGCTCATTCACGCTCAGATAGTTATTCTCAATATCAACCTTTTGTTAGAGAAAAAATATTCTCATTCCTTCCTAGTGCGAGAGCATAAAAAAGTCTGCGGCACTTGAGTTATTTAGCGGTAAAGTGGGCAACTCAACCGGACTATTACCCATTATCGGCCCATGAATACTTATACGTTAAAGTGACTTCTTTAGCTGCTTTGCTACATAAATGCCCCACACTAATGAGAGGGGTCTGAAGCCCAATCGTACGAAAACGTACGTTAAGTGTATTTTTTGAACAATTTGGTGTGGCTATGGGCTTGCAGCCTGGGGTTGTACGCCCATAACGACGTAACTAGATCAGCTCATGAAAC
>NZ_LJCS01000157.1:0-1598 GCF_001280945.1 Photorhabdus heterorhabditis
GGGAAATGTTTTGTACCATATTTATCTTCATTGATAGCAGCACCATAAACATTAATTAACCCCCAATAATAATTCATTATATTTAATTATAAAAACCTACTGACTATATTATTATTTACATTACCCATCACTGGGTATCTAAAGAAAGTTAAATCTCTATAAATAACAAAATAGAACCCATTAATTACAGATTGGAAATTAAAGTAAATAAATGCTCAATAGAATTATTCATCAATGGAATTGGATAAAAGGCTGAAAATGAAAATAAAAAACTTAGTGGTTCTAAATCAACAACTATGAGAAATTTACAAGATGAAATTGAAAAAGAGTGGGTACTTCAAGAGCCGTTATCTAAAGAAAAATCGACGTATAGGGTATCTTTGGGGTAGTACCTTTCTAGCGTTATTATTGATGGTAAATTCTTCGATATCGGGAAAAACAAATATGGTTGAATATAAATATCTATTGTCACTCAATACGCATCGTAGTCTCTGTGTGGCTAGAATTAATGGTATGATTGCACTGGAAAACAGTGATTCGAAATCTGGAACACAATCGAGTGGTTTTAATATGACTGCCTTCGTTGAAAATGGTCAGAATACGATGGAATTGCTGATGGGATCTATGGATGAAAATTCTGATATTTTTTCTCCAGACAATTGGTGTGAAGCAACCCTCACTAAAGCGTCTCCGTATGGTGATAAAGATGAAGTGATCAGCCATATCAAATTGACTGTTGATGATAAAGGCCATGTCACAACACAAGAATCGCAGAGCCAGTTACCAAATGGTAAGGCCGGCTTTGATTACGCAGCCATGTCAAAAATAGAAGCGGAAGAAGGGCTATTTGCTGCACAGAAAAGCTTTACGCTCAGTGGATTGCCGGTCTGGATGTGGACAACAGCACGACCCGTTTCGGAAAAAAATGATATGGCGGCGATAAAAAATTTCTATCTGGAAATCAGCAATACCTTACATCGGCGAGATTTAAATCAATTATGGAAGATGAGTAAACCTGCCTGGGCAGAGTGGGCAATAACTGAAAACAGTCAACCGGAAATTTTCTTTAACTCATTTGGATTTAAAGAAAAACTAGAAAATAGAAATTATGTCGTCAGAGCACCTGATTGGCATAAATACAGACTAATAAGTTATAAACAAGGGCGATTATTCCGATTAGAATTTGGTGTATGGGGAGGCTCACCTATCCGAATGGATAATAAAAAGGAAGATAAATATTTTGAATACAATCCTTATTTGTCGATTATTAATGGCAAAGTGATGATTGCCCGTTAAGTAAAAAAATCACGATAATCATTCAGCCTAAGATGAAAGCGATCTTAGGCTGAAAATAACAGTCTCCCTACAGCAATATGTTTTCTCCAAACAACATTCAAGGTAAAACGGAATACAGACTATTTATGAACTATAACCAAAAAAATTTAAATTCATTGAGACATGACATTCAATTTTCATCTTTAGATTTCAGTCAATCTAAAATTAATATTTCTCTTGATGGCCGGGTTATTTTCATGTCTCCTTCACCACTTGCATTTATTGATAAAAACAATACACTATTAAATTCAAAATATCGTTTT
>NZ_LJCS01000158.1:0-1599 GCF_001280945.1 Photorhabdus heterorhabditis
CCAAATCGCCGCCAACGCGATTTCCGTTTCTCCCTGCGGGGCCTCGTAAACCTGACGGGCAAACGCCTCTCCGTCCGGCGCCGGCAACGCCAGACGATCCAGCTTACTGTTAGGCGTCAATGGAAACTTATCCAGCCGCACAAAAGCTGACGGCACCATATAATCCGGCAACAGGGCGCTCAGGTGGGTACGCAGACTATTAACCAGTTCCTCATGGGCTTCCGCCACCACATAAGCCACCAGCCGTTTCTCCTGCCCTTCTCCCAGCGCCAGCACCACACAGTCACTCACCGCCGGATGTGCCGACAACCGGCCCTCAATTTCCCCCGGCTCTATCCTGAAACCACGGATTTTAACCTGATAGTCATTACGCCCCAGGAAATCCAGATTACCGTCCGGCAGATAACGGGCCAAATCCCCGGTTCGGTACATCCGCGCACCCGGTTTATCACTGAACGGATCTATCAGGAAACGTTCCGCCGTCAAATCCGGGCGATTCAGGTAGCCTCGCGTCACGCCCGCTCCACCTATGTATAATTCCCCTATCGCCCCCAGCGGCACAGGATGACCTTCTCTATCCAGTAAATACAGACGGGTATTGGTCAGCGGACGTCCGATTGTCGGATAAGGATGCGCCGCCTCTATACAGGCCAGCGTCGCATCCACCGTGCATTCCGTTGGGCCGTAGACATTATAGGCCGTCAACTGCGGCATCCCCGCTATTGTCTGCCAGGTTTGGATTGATATGGGTTCTCCCCCAATCAACAGCACCAGCGCTTTGTTATATTCAGACAAACCCGCTGCCAACAACATCTCTAATTGCATTGGCGTACAGTCCAGCACGTCCAGATTGGTCGTGACTAAAAACTGCAAGAAAGCCGCACTATCCGCTCGAACATCTTGTGGAACAATGACCAGCGTATAGCCATTCAGCAAACCCAGTACGTTTTGCAATGCCGCATCAAAGGCAATACTGGCATTCAGGCTGACCCGGTAAGGCGCAGATGATGACGGCGCAAACACGCGGGCTGTCAGCGCTCCATGCAGATTTAACAGCGAATCATGTTCAACCATGACGCCTTTCGGCATCCCCGTCGAACCAGAGGTATAAATCACATACGCCAGATGTCGTGGCGTCAGCCCGGCTATCTGCGGATTCGTCTCCCTCTGGTCTGGCAAAATATTAGGGTCCAGCACCGTCAGTCCGGCCAGCGCTTCTCGGCCCACGACAGCACAGCCTGCCTCATCAGCCAGTATCACTGATGACGCTGCATCACGCAGAACGTGGGTCAGACGTTCACTCGGATAGGTCGGGTCCAGCGGCACATAAGCCCCACCGGCTTTCAGTACCGCCAATATTCCCACCACCATGGCCGGAGAACGTGATACGCAAATCGCCACCCGCTGATCAGGCTCTACGCCCAGAGCAATCAGCTGATGAGCCAGCCGGTTAGCGCGGGCATTCAATTGCGCATAACTGAGCGTCTGCGTTTCATACTCTAACGCCGTCGCGTCCGGGGTTTTCTCTACCTGCTGTTCAAACAATTGGTGAACACACCACGGGTCAGGGTACGCCGTTTCCGTCGCATTCCAGGTTTC
>NZ_LJCS01000159.1:0-1591 GCF_001280945.1 Photorhabdus heterorhabditis
GACGGATTCATCTTATCCAGACCCGTTATGTATTCATCAGCTGTTTGAGCAACAGGCAGAGCAGGCCCCACAGGCGACAGCGTTAGAATATCAACAACAGATTTTCAGTTATGCGGAACTGAATGCCCGTGCTAACCGTCTGGCTCATCAACTGATGGCTCTGGGTGTCATGCCAGACCAGCGGGTGGCGATTTGTGTGGCCCGTTCCCCGGCCATGGTGGTGGCGCTGTTGGCGGTACTGAAAGCCGGTGGCGCCTATGTGCCGCTGGATACCACTTATCCGGCGGAACGTCTGACGTATATCCTGAATGATACGGCCCCGTCAGTGGTGCTGGTTGATGAAACCGGGCGGGCGGCATTGGGTGAATCTGCGTTGGTCGGGCTGACAGTACTTGATCCGAATATCCAGCCTGATCAGCCGGCCAGCAATCCGCAGGTCCCAGGGTTAACGCCACAGCATCTGGCTTACGTCATCTACACTTCCGGCTCCACCGGGCAGCCGAAAGGTGTGATGGTGGAACATCAGGCGGTGTATCAACGTTATCTGGGTTTTAATGCGCTTTATGACGTCACCGCGCAAGACCGGGTGTTGCAATTTGCGGCTTTTGCGTTTGATGTTTCAGTGGAAGAATTTTTCTCGTCATTATGCAACGGGGCTACGCTGGTGATCCGTGATGATAGCTGGCTGGCGTCGGTGTCGGGATTTATTGCTTTAACCCAGAAACATGGTGTTACGGTTATCTCTCTGCCGACCTTATTCTGGTCGGAACTGGCGGCCCGGGACACCGGATTACCGCTGCCGGATTGCCTGCGACTCATCATCATTGGGGGTGAGGCGGTGAAGAGAAACGCCGTTCAGGACTGGTTTAAGCAGGCAGGCCACCGGCCCCGGTTGTTGAATGGTTATGGTCCGACAGAAAATACCGTGACGGTGACCTACAAAGATGTGTTATCCGTGGAGGATGCTCGTTCTATCGGGCGGCCAGCTAAAAATACCCGCATCTACCTGCTGGACAGATATGGTGAACTGGTACCCGCCGGTTGTGTGGGTGAAATGTATATTGGTGGCGTTGGGGTGGCCCGGGGTTATCTGAACAGGCCGGAATTGAGCGCGGAACGTTTTATGGCGGACCCCTTTAATCCGGTATCCGGTGAGAGGATGTATCGTAGCGGGGATTTGGCCCGCTACCTGCCGGACGGAGAGCTGGAATTCCTGGGCCGTAACGACGAACAGGTTAAGATCCGGGGCTTCCGGATTGAACTGGGGGAAATTGAGGCGCGGTTGGTGGAACATCCGGCGGTGCAAGAGGCAGCGGTACTGGTATTGGATGATGGACGAAGCAAACGGCTGGTTGCCTATGTGGCGGCGGAAAAGAATGCGGGATTGGCTGTTGATTTACGTGAATACCTGAGTGCGATTTTACCGGATTATATGGTGCCGGTCGCGTTTGTGCAGCTGGATACCTTCCCGCAAACCCCGAATGGTAAGCTGGATCGCCGGGCGTTGCCGGCACCGGACAATGAAGCTTTTGCCCGTCAGAGCTATGAGACACCGCAGGGGGAGACAGAAACCACACTGGCGACGATTTGG
>NZ_LJCS01000160.1:0-1585 GCF_001280945.1 Photorhabdus heterorhabditis
AGAGCGTCAGTATCACCAGTGCGGAAAATCATCACACCACCCTGACGAAAACCGAACAAAAGCAAAGCGGCTTAACCGTGGCGCTCAGTGGCACGGCAGGCGGCGCCATCAACAGCGCGGTACAGACAGCACGGGCAGCACAGCAGACCGCCGACCCGCGCCTGAAAGCGTTGCAAAATACCCAGGCCGCGCTCAGCGGGGTTCAGGCCACCCAGGCGGTCCGACTGGCGGAAGCGCAGGGCCGTGACGACCCGGGCAAGAATAATCTGGCCGGGGTGAGCCTGTCCTACGGTCGCCAGTCTTCGCGTTCAGAACAGCAGCACCGCCAGACCACCCAACAGGGCAGCCACCTCACTGCCGGGGATAACCTGACCATAACCGCCAAAGGGGATGGCAAAGGCGCATCAGGCCAGAATGGCGATATCCGCGTGCAGGGCAGCCAGTTACAGGTGGGTCAAGACCTGCAACTCAATGCCAGCCGAGACATCCAACTGAGTTCCAGCCAGAACACCGAACAGACTGTCGGCAAAAACAGTAGCCACGGTAGCGCGCTGGGCGTGGGTCTCACCGCCGGCCCGGGCAGCACCGGCTTGACGGCGTCGGCCAATGTCAGTCGGGGCAGCGGCCATGAAAATGGCAACGGGGTCAGTCACACGCACACCACATTAGAGGCAGGACAGACCGTTACCCTCAACAGTGGCCGGGACACCACGCTGCAAGGGGCACAAGTCAGTGGCGAACAGCTGACCGCCGACGTGAAACGCCATCTGACATTAAGCAGTGAACAGGACCGCCAGCGCTATGACAGCCAGCAGCACAACGCCCGTGCCGGGGTCAATGCCACCGTGGGTCCGCAGCCGGACGGCACATTAAGCCTGAATGCCAGCCGCAGCAAACTCCACAGCAGTTATGACAGCGTGCAGGAGCAGACCGGGCTGTTTGCCGGTCAAGGGGGTTATCAGGTGAATGTCGGCGACCACACCCAGCTGGACGGCGCAGTGATAGCCAGTGCCGCCGACAAAACCAAAAACACCCTCAACACCGGCACACTGGGTTTTAAAGATATTCAGAATCAGGCGGATTTTAAGGTTGAACAGCAGAGTGCGGGCATCAGCGTTGGCAAACCGACCGCTGGTCAGCGGCTGAACAATCTGGCGGTCAATGCGCTGACGGGCTCGAATAACCAGGGCCATGACAGCACCACCACGCAGGCCGCTGTCAGTGACGGCACCCTGATTATCCGGGATAAGGCGCACCAGACGCAGGATGTCGCGACCCTTAGCCGCGACACCGATAACGCCGCCAATGTCCTGAGTCCGATATTTGATAAGGAAAAGGAACAACAGCGGCTGAAACAGGCGCAACTGATGGGCGAACTCAGCGCCCAGATGACCGAAATAGTCGGGACGGAAGGGAAAATTATCGCCACCCACGCGGCGAAAGCGAAACTGGACCATCTCAGTGAACAGGATATTGAAGCTGCCAAAGCCACCCTGGCGAAAACGGGTCACGCCGACCCGAGCATGGAAGACATTAAAAGCCAAATCTACACCACTGCCTATCATCAGGCGCTGAATGACTCAGG
>NZ_LJCS01000161.1:0-1576 GCF_001280945.1 Photorhabdus heterorhabditis
GAGGGTGTCGCAAAAGACTGGCATTGAAAATAAACCCACAGAGATTGATTGCCTGTTATTGGGACTGACAACCCATAACAGGCTAAAAATAGCCCATAATATCAGGGCAACTGCCCTTGATAAGTTATAGGCTATGGCGTGCAAGGTAAATTCCACTCTGACTGCCGATAAACCTCTACGCCGAAAGCGCTCCAGTCTCTGGATACCCCGTAAGGCGGAAAATACGGGGTCGTCCATGACTTTTCTTTGACTCAATATCCGCTTTGACTCCGGTTTGTCCATCCGTGAACGCTGTTTATCCCGCGCTTCATCTTCCGGGTAACGTTTAATTTTTCTCCCCTTTTTCGCCTGAGTACACTTTTCTTTTTCCGGGCAATCAGCACAATTTGCTCCGGTATAGACCCGATGCCCACGGCTTTTTTCGGAACGTCTTACTGTACTGACATGACGTAACCTATCATTGGCCGGGCAAATATACAGGTCTTTCTCCGCATGATAAATAAACCGCGATTTTGGGTAGATTTTTCTTGGACTCTGTCGGTCATTACCTTCAGGGCAGAACAACAGGATCGCGTGTTTTTGAGCCTCAGCAATAACCTCATCATGAAAATAACCGGCATCCAGTAAGAGCGTTTTGGGATGACATCCTGATAGCGGATAGTGCTGAGCCAGTCAGTCAGCGATAACCCGAGTTTCACTGACGGGGTCGACTGTCTGGGCGACAATGATACGGGCCTGATTCACTCATACCGAGGGGTTATACGCACTGGAAAATCCCCGTCCCCGTTTGAGTTTCTGGACCACGGCTTCCGGTTCTGCTGGGTTGATACGTAACCGGCTGGCGTCTTTACCGCCTTTTTCACGATTTTCTTGTCGGATTTGTAAGATGGCGGCAGACTGTTCCAGTCGCCTGATTTTAACTTCTTTTTGGGGATTAACTGGGGCGGTAGTTAAGGTCTTTTTTTCTCGCAAAATGGCTTCCTGAGTCAGGAGGTAATAATGAGAACACGCCGCTTCTATCACTGTGCCATCCCCCGCCAGACAGGAAACACCGGATTGACTGTGATGTAATACGGCCGAAGCGACCCCTTCAAAAAACGAGCCCGTCAGTGTGGATTGATGTTGAGAGAGGAAACGTCCGAGACTGGCATGCTCAGGTGTAATGCCATGACTGACAAAGAGACATCCCAAATCCAGACGTGCCAGCCGTTCAAGTCCTCTAAGAGAATGAATCCCTTTCATGATCCCATAAAGCAAAATCCCCATCATGGAACGCGGGGAATACGGGGCTCTGCCTGATGAGGCGTAATCGCGTTCGAAAGGGGCCCAATCCTGCTCATCAAGGATATCGGAGACAATAAATGCCGCGCGCTCGCCGACGTGTTTCAGGTCGTCATGGAGGGAAAGGGCACCGCTCAGTACAGGCAGGTGCTGAGCGGTGACAAACTGACGCCCGGTGTGAACGGAAGGCATCAGTTGTCGTAGGAATGTGGTCATAATAGAAGTTCTGAATTTGGAATGGGAACCAAGATATTAACTGATAAGGGATAACTTTTGCGACACCCTCGCACTGGGC
>NZ_LJCS01000162.1:0-1544 GCF_001280945.1 Photorhabdus heterorhabditis
CTTCCCACTTCTCAGGCCGCAACCGTCTGTGTGACGGATTTACGCTGGCCTCCATGGGCAGAAACGACGAGTCCCGCCGCCTGTAATTCCTGTATGCCCTTGCGCCGGATGTTGAGCGCCGCATTGATATCGCGGTCATGCTCAACGCCACATTCAGGACATGACCAGATGCGCTTATGTAACGGCATTTCCGGCATTTTATGACCGCAACAATGGCAGGTTTTCGAACTGGCGAACCATTGATCCAGCTTCACCAGATGAACGCCTTTTTCTGCTGCCTTGTATTCCAGTTTTGTGATGAATCCATTCCAGCCAGCGTCACTGATAGCGCGAGCCAGCCTGGGGTTTTTCATCATATTTGCTGTTTTCAGCGTCTCCACAATTACCGCTTGGTTTTCGTCAACAATTGTGCGGGAGAGTTTGTGCTGAAAATCAGCGCGGGCACTGGCTACCCGTTCGTGTACGGCTGCAAGCCGTATACGGGCTTTACGACGATTCGCACTGCCTTTTTTCTTTCGTGACAGCGCTTTCTGCTTACGTCGCAGGTGACAACTGGCATTGATGAGATGACGGGGATTAGGCACCTTATTCCCGTCCGATTTGATAGCGAAATGCGTCAGCCCCATATCCAGACCTGTAACGCCTGATATCCGCGTTGGTTTCACTCGCGCTTCTGCCCCATCATTACAGAGTATCGAAGCGTAGTATTTACCCGTCGCAGAACGCGTGATTGTGATGCTTTTCACTTCCCCGTTAATTTCACGATGAAGCCGGGCTTCTACTGGGGCCAGTTTGGGTATTTTGATGGCACCATCCAGCACCTTCACCCCGACACAATGATAACTCGACTGTTTCCCCGGTTTGCGTTTAAACGCCGGGAAACGCGCTTTCAGCTTCGGATTAAAAAAGTTGGAAAATGCGACATCGAGGTTAATCACCGCCTGCTGCAAGGCGATGGAATCGTATTCTTTCAGCCAGCTATAGCGGCGGGATTTCTTTGCGGCTGCCAGTAACGGTTTCAGGTCCTTACGCGGGCTTAAATTCACGCCGTGGCGTTTATAAGCCTGTTTTTTGATGTGCAGAGCCTTGTTGTACGCAAAACGCACCGCACCGAACTGGGCATTAAGATAGTCAGCCTGTTCTGGTGTGGGATAAATGCGTACTTTTGTGGCTCTTAACATCGTCAGTGCTCATTGATATCATTCATCTATTTTAACCGGTTAGGTGGATAGATCAATTGAGTCATCAGCATGAGGCACTGGAGGGATTTCTCCGAAAACGGCACAGCGTCAGTAAACTGGTTGTGCATCTGATTTTCACGACAAAGTACCGTCGAAAGCTCTTTGACAGGCATATGATTGAGCAGCTACGGGAAGCATTCCTGTCTGCCGCCGCAAAGCTCGAATGCGAAATCATAGAGATGGACGGTGAGCGGGATCATGTACACCTTCTGGTCGCATACCCGCCAAAGCTGGCAGTGAGCGTGATGGTTAACAACCTGAAATCAGTATCATCACGGCTACTACGCCAGCAGAATACACATC
>NZ_LJCS01000163.1:0-1538 GCF_001280945.1 Photorhabdus heterorhabditis
CCTTTGCATTGAGGGCACTCCACCAAATCTTCTTTACCTGCTACAGGAATACCCTTGTGAGTATAGTCATCAATAGCGGTAATCACCTTACCGCCATGATCTGTCGTATCACCCAGCAGAATAACTGCTTTTGACATTAACGTTCTCCACCGTTTTTCAATTGGTAAATAACATCACCTCCATCACACTTCAGTAATTAATGGTAATAATCCCAGGTTCACTAATTGAATTTCAACATCATTGGATTTATCAATATCATCCTGACTTTCACCGTCAAAAATGCCTTTCTTGGTGATAATCAGAGTACCTACCTGTTCATTATTTTGATGGACGGGAAGTACCTCCTCCGCCATAGGCAGATAAGATTTATCAATAATACGGGGCTGGTAAAGCATCCAGCCAACACTGAGACGGTCAGGGAAAACTTGTTTGCCTTTTAAGGTATATTCATTCGACTCTACCTGAATATTGGGTAAATTACGGCTCAAGGCTAAATAGCTAACTAGATTAATTAACCGCAATACATCAAGCTGATGACTATCAATATTTAAATTCAATTGCAGCCAAACCCAGTTAGGGCGGACACTTGGCATTTTGCTATAATCTATACCACTAGATAATTCATCATTTTCACCATCCCATATCCCAGTAATAAACGCTGGAAAATCTTTCTTATAATCCTTTTCAAAGTCTTTTATAGCAACCTCAGTTGGCCCCTGTTCATCAAACACAATATGTTTTAAGGCTTCCTTCCGGGAATAACCTGTTAAGTACCAAGTTTTTTTCCGGTCAAAAAATACATCAATTTGCCGTGTGATATTAAACAAGTCCATTAATGCCGTATTAGCAGTAATGGTTTCTTGCTGTTGATAATATACATTGATTTCTAAACGGATTATCGCCATATTGACCTCGGATTAAACTAAATTGTCGCAGGGGGTATAGTGAACGCTGATATTTTTATGTTTACTAAACATAACCTTAAAGTATGCACAACTTATGGGTTGTAAAAAGTGCCATTCAACATAGGGAGTCTCCTCCAGTACATCACAAACCGTTTGGTGCCTTTCTGCTTGATTTCTAGCTGAATAACGGCCTGCCCACCATCTTTTAGGTTTATTATCCTTAAAAAACTGGTCATACCGCGCTTTGGCCTCCAGAAATAAGCAATACGCGGGCCGCCAGCCATCAAAGGTCACTTTCAGGCACTGAAATTCCTGGATCATCTGTATAGTCGGATCATATTTCGTTTGGGCAATAAATCGCTGATAGTTAATCGTGATGGCGCTCCAGCGGCTCACCTTGCGATATTTTTCACTCGTCACCGGAATAGCCAGGCAAGCCTTGCACTCCTTTTTATTCTCCGTTTTTTCACACTCTTCCGCCTTAGACTGGGCCTTCGCCTGAACCGCACTGGTATCAACGGATTCATCCCCTAAATCATCATCCTCCCAAAAATCCGCATGCGCTTCGGCACTCCAGACAATATTTCTGTCTTCATCCGTGATTTCAGGACTTATCACAAAATCCATTTTCTT
>NZ_LJCS01000164.1:0-1536 GCF_001280945.1 Photorhabdus heterorhabditis
GCGTTTACCGGACAGGAATATTTAAGCCAGCCTTTTTGCTACACCATTGAATTTACCAGCCCGGAGAAGGCGATTGCGCCGGCGCAGATGCTGATGCAGGACGCCTCATTTACCCTGACTTCCCCGCCGGTTAATCCGGGTCTGCGCGGGATGCCGGTGGTCCCCCCGGCGCCATTGCGTACGGTATATGGGGTGATCAGTGGCTTTAAACTGCTGTCTACCTCGCGGGATGAAAGCCATTACGAGGTGACGCTGGTGCCCCGGCTGGCCCTGTTGGCGAACAGCCATCAGTCGGCGATTTACCAGAATATGTCGGTGCCGGAGATTGTGGAAAAAATCTTGCGTGAACGGCACGATTTCCGGGGCCAGGATTTTTTATTCACGCTGGCTTATCCCTACCCGAAGCGGGAACAGGTGATGCAGTACGGCGAGGATGACCTGCGGTTTGTGCAGCGGCTGCTGGCGGAAGTGGGTATCTGGTACAAAGTGACGGCGGATGAGCGGCTGAACATTGACGTGGTGGAGTTTTACGACGACCAGCGCTACTACCAGTTTAACGTGTACCTGCCGGCCCGTTCTCCTTCGGGGATGCACGGCGGAGAGGCGGATGCGGTGTGGGGCATGGAAACCACCCATCAGGTGGTGGAAGGGAAAATCCTGACCCGGGATTACGACTACCGCGACGCGCTGCCGCGGTATGGGATGGATGTGGAGGCGGATGTGACGCGCGGGGACCCCACAACTTACGGGGAAGCTTACCATTACATCGATAACTACCGGGTACTGGGAAACCGTTACGCCATCGAACCGGAAGTGGAAAGCGGGGTGTTCTATGCCCGGCTGCACCACGAACGTTACCTGAATCAGCAAACCCGGCTGCGGGGGTTAACCACCTCGGCGACGCTGGTACCGGGGCAGGAGCTGAAAGTGCGGGGGGAGGCGCCGGAGGTTTTTCGTAAAGGCGCGATTATCACCGGTATCACCAGCGGCGCCCGCCGGGATAAAAGTTTTGAAATGGCATTCACCGCCATACCTTATTCAGAAACCGTGTGTTTTCGCCCGGCATTAATCCCGAAACCGGTGATGGCGGGCACATTACCGGCCAGAGTGACCAGTACTATCGTGAACGACCCGTACGGGGATATCGACAAAGACGGCTTGTATCGGGTGTCGTTTGACTTTGACCGGGCGAGCTGGCCGCAGGGGAGAGAAAGCCTGTGGGTACGGTTGGCGCGGCCCTATGCGGGGGACACCTACGGTTTTCACTGGCCGTTGCTGGCGGGGACGGAAGTGGCGATCGCATTTGAAGGGGGCGACCCGGATAGGCCCTATATCGCACACGCGCTGCACGACTCGAAACACCCGGATCACGTCGCATTTTATAACTACAAACGTAACGTGCTGCGCACGCCGGCGAATAACAAACTGCGGATGGATGACGAGCGCGGGAAAGAGCACATCAAACTCAGTACGGAATACGGCGGCAAGAGTCAGCTGAATCTGGGGCATCTTGTCGATGGTCAGCGCCCGCACCCG
>NZ_LJCS01000165.1:0-1469 GCF_001280945.1 Photorhabdus heterorhabditis
CTAGTGCCTGCCGCATTGGTATGAATGCCACTCAGGCCATCTCTTTACTGGCGCAGACAGAGGGAATGCGTCTGGTCTCGGGGAAAGGGCCATTCACGATGGAATCCCACGGGGATGAGTTAGGTCTCACCGCGTTAAAGGATGTCACGGTCAAGTCAACGCAGGGCCAGGTACAGATTATCGCTAAAAATGGCCTGACGTTGGCGTGTGGCGGCGCCTATATCCGTCTCTCTCCGGCAGGAGAAATTGAAATTCATGGGCCGGGCCTGTTAAGCCTGAAAGGGCAGCATAAAATGGACGCCCCGGCCAAACAGGATTTTCCGTTACCGGACTTGCCGGAATCCGTGTGTAAAGAGTGCCTGAAAAAAGCGCAGGAGATGGCGCAAGGGTTTGTTTTGAGGAAATAACCGATGAATAACGTTGAAATAACTGACTGGATTGCTTCACTTGAGACGTCAGCAAAGGATGTCGGCCTGCGTTGTCTCGATATCATTGTGGATCAGTCCGGGAGCGAGTTCTCGCTGATCCCGGCGTTGGAAAGTTTTTCGCCTGAAATTAAATGGTGTTCACTGTTTCAGGGATTGCCCGAAGAGATTGTGGTGGATGATGCGCCGGTCTTGATCCGGATTGATTTAACCCAACCTGACCAGCGGCAATGGATGCAGGAAATTATCTGGCGCTTAAGGGAAGAACCGTTGCTGTTGATTTTATGCTCGTCATGGTCATTTGACCTGTTGGCTCAGTATTTAATTCAATGTGCGGATGCTGCATACGCGGGACAGGCGGGCATTTTACGCTTTTTTGATCCGCGTATTTTCCCGGTGCTGTTTTCTCATGTGTTGGATGCGGAGCAGCAACAGCAATTACTCCGCCCCGTTCTGTTCTGGAGCTGGCTTGATCGTGACGGCATTTCGAATTTTTTTTGGGGTGAGGGGAATGCTGAGCCAGTTAGTGACGCCATTGAGAAAATTGATCTCACTGATAAACAGCTGGAGTCTCTCCTGTGCGTCTCTGATGCTCATCTGCTAATGCCGCAACTGAATCCGTACGACTACCCAGACGTGGCACGTGAACACCTGTTTAACCTCTGTTATGCCCTGATGGTCGAAGCATTTGACAAACCTATTTTACTGGATGATGACAGAGCATCCTTTGTGCTTGAGCATCTCAAAGCCAGATTATCCCTCAATGAAGGAGCGAAAGATGAAAAAACACCGATTTAAATGGGCGGTTTTGTGTCTGTTACTGGCGGCGTGTAGTCAGTTGCCGGCGCAGGCAGGAACCATTGAGGCGATTAACCATACTAAGTGGGCGATTAACCGGTTCAGTGTGGATGATACGCCGGGTATCGATAGTATCGGGCCGTATCAGGGTGGTGGCGGTGGTTGCTGCTATCGGGCTCCGGAGAAATGGAAACCGGGGATGACGGTTAAGGTGGATTGGGAAACTGGTGTCGCTTACTCCTATGA
>NZ_LJCS01000166.1:0-1429 GCF_001280945.1 Photorhabdus heterorhabditis
CTAAAGTCGGCGACAAGATGACCTTTTGCGATAATACTGGCGCGCTCAACCACCAGTTTGTCTTTTCTAATATCATATTTGACTTCACCGTTGGGTAAGAGATGATAATTTTTATCATCCCATTGATGATAGGTGTCAATTTTTCCAGAAATACCATTAGAAGCCAGTTGATAGATCCCCGTAGGGATATTCAGTGAATCGGTTATAGAAACATAACTATCCTTAGGGAAATATTCAAAGAGATTAAAAGATCCTGATTTGTCCTCAGATATTCGGCTGGTATTAGAAAGATTTTTGCCCGTCAAAAATATATCTTTTCCGGCTTCAATTTTGCTCATTTCCTGATTTGATAATAGATCACTGTTAACATAAATATTTCCGCCAGACATCAGGACACTGGGTTGCATGCTTTTTAATTTATATTCACTTTCATATTGTGCGGCAAGGATATCAAAATTTTTATCTGTCGGGTTGGGTGCGGTTTCTCTTTTTTCGAAATAATAGATACTCCTGACATTATTCAGTTCATGAGTCCTGACAACCAAATCGCCCTTCACGGTTTTTATTGTTGCCGATCTATTCTCGACAAGTTTACCTTTATTCCCTTGAGCATCCTTCTGTATCCACATATGATTATTGGCTTGCAGAAGTGCTTTATCTCCGGTATTACGTAAAGTATCACCCAATATCCGTGCATCCCGGCCCGCAGTGACACGCCCTTTATTATCCAATTCAGTACTTGCCAGAGTAATATCCCGTTCTGACTGTATCTGGATATTTGGCGCAATATGGGTTTCTTTCGCACTAAGATTAAAATCCGTTTTGGCTTTGACCTTTCCCAGTTCAATTTTACCATTAACGTTTAAGGTAATATCACGCTGGTCACTGGTTAAATCTTTCAGATTAACGCCGACCCCCTCTTCTGTGGCAATCAAGCGGATCTTATTAGCATACATCCCCCCTAAGGCTTTGGTATCAATCGCTAATTGAGGCTTAGCGCCTTCTCCGGTGATTTTTTTCACTGTGCCATCGTTAAAATCAATCCGATTAGCCCCTTGTGTCAGGGATAAATTATTCGCCTGAATTTTTCCATTTAATTCAGTCACCCGGCTGATAATATCGACATAATCCGTCGCCTTGCCATCCAGCCCTTTACCGCCAAGGGTAATCTGGCCTTGTTTAACCTCCAGTACTTCCAGTGCGCCCTGTTTATCAAATTGAGGCTTACCGGTAGTCAATGTTGCACTGCCGGTATTAATAAAACCACAGCCATCACAGGTAATGCCGTTGGGGTTAGCTATCATTACATTGGCTTTATGACCCAGAATTTCCAGTTTGCCTTGCAGGTCAGACTGCCCATTACCGGTGACTTCATTAATAATTAATTCGGCGGCTTTACCTTTTAAGTGGCTATTTGCATTTAATTGCC
>NZ_LJCS01000167.1:0-1401 GCF_001280945.1 Photorhabdus heterorhabditis
TCACAGCGTTGCGCAGGCTGGTGTCCTGTTTATTGCCATTCAAGGTCAGGTCGAGGTAGAACTGCGATAAATAGGCGTTGGGCCGGACATTGGGGTCGAGCTGCATTTCACCGGGACGAATGCCGCCGGTGGCAAGGCTAGCCATCTGTGTTGAAGCGAAATCGGTTTTATTGAGAATGCCCGCGAGGGTGAATATTTTATGGGTCGCGGAATTTTGGATATAACCGTTGGCAACATCCTGCTGCACTTTATTTTCGCCCTGAATATGTTTCTGCGGCTGTGGGGAGGAATTGATATCAATGTTAATTAAGTTTGTCGATGGTGAGGAGACGCGCTTATTCTCATCTGGGGTCAACCATAAAGTTTTAATAACATCGCTTGCCTCATGATACTCATAATACTTACCATCACGAACCAGATTGTTACGAATAATTTCAGCTCCATTATATTTCAACATATTACTCAAAGGAATAATGTTATTTACGGGAAACTGATTTCCTTGCATACCATGCGTATTGTATCCAATAGATGTTAATGAGAAAAACACGAAATCTACGCAACTGTTGGAGTGCAGACTGTATTCTTTATCCCTAAATCCACCTACTTTCTTTGGATTTTCCGAAAATGCGACTAACTTGTTATACTGAACTTCCGTCAAAGCTACGGTAACTTCATAAGAAGTCTGTTGGTAGGCAGCATTATCAAACCGCGTTACTCGCCCTTCGCCCCACGGTTTATCATACACTGACTCGAAACCGTAACTCTTTTCATTTCCATTCCCGTCATTTATTACATACCACATATGACCACCAGATGAAGAATGTACGTCTCCCGCTTTGTGATCACCCTTATCGGCCTGATAAACATACTTAGCCCCCATCGGAGCAACTTTATAAGTTACGGTATATTTCTTTTCCATACTTGTTATTTCCTCTAGTTGTTATTTCTCTTCGTTTTTCTACAGAAGTTAAATTTTCGGATTGTAATAAGTGAATTCGACAAAACTCTCGATGCCATTAAAGGCGGGGACATCCTCCAAAGTGGTAATGACAGCAGAGTAACGTCCGGGGGATAATGAAAATGTTTTAATTTCTCGCACCGCCGTGGTTATACTCCTTTCTTCATAATCAAAGGTACGTCCCCAGCCATATCCCCCAGCGTTTATTTTTTCATCAAAAAAGACCTTGCCATCTTTAACTATCTGAAGTGAAACAGGGGTTATTATCCCGTCCTTATCAATATCCCCGAACAACTCAAGCCGCCTTTTCATTTCTTCATAGTCATCCCCTTTATCAAACAGCAAGGCAAACTGATAATTCCCTTTCTTGCTAATTTCAAAATCAATTTTGACTGATTGACCAGACTTCGATACGTCAATCGGTTTGTATATATCAATAGGCT
>NZ_LJCS01000168.1:0-1396 GCF_001280945.1 Photorhabdus heterorhabditis
CTAGTACTACAGCCGTAGATATTGTGTAATAATGCGCCAAGTTCTCATGCCAACATAGCGAAAGATTCGATGCAAACACCGTTGACCCTGTGGACACAGGAACTGGATACATTACACGCCCGTTTAGCTCCCCTGTTCAAGCGCTCCGAACCCCGACAGCGCAGTCTGGCCTACCTTAAGGGACTCCTCAGCAACGTCGAACGCAAGAACGGCTGGCAACTGGCTGAGTGGATGGGGGAAGCCACGCCTGACGGGGTACAGCATCTGCTTGAACGTGCCTTGTGGGATGCCGACGCGGCCCGCGATATCTTGTGTGACTACGTCGTCGGTCACCTGCGGGATGACAACAGCGTACTGATTGTCGATGAGACCGGATTCATCAAGAAAGGGCAGTACTCCGCCGGCGTACAGCGCCAGTACAGCGGCACCGCCGGACGGGTGGAGAACAGCCAGATTGGTGTCTTCCTGTGCTATGCCGGCGGTGGGGGCAGTGCCTTCATTGACCGGGAGTTATACCTGCCCCGTCAGTGGGTTGATAACCCGCCACGGCGTGAGGCGGCGGGTATCCCCACGGAAGTGAAGTTTGCCACGAAACCCCAGCTGGCCCGCAAGATGCTTGAGCGGGCACTGGATGCAGGCGTCCCCTGTGGCTGGGTAGCGGGCGACAGTGTCTATGGCGGTGACCGCCGCCTGCGGGTCTGGCTGGAGTCGCGCCAACAGCCCTTTGTACTGGGCGTCGCCCGGAATGAGCCGCTATGGTGGAAAGGGCCGGTGTTCATGAGTGCGCAGGCCATCGCCCAATCGCTAACGCCCCAAGCCTGGAAGTGCCGGTCTGCGGGAGCCGGCGCCAAAGGCGAACGTCGATACGACTGGGCGGTTACCCCGCTGTGGCGCCTGCAATTAACGCGGGAAGAACGGCGTTTCGGTCACTACCTGCTCGTGCGTCGCAGTCGTGATGAGAAACGGGAATTAGCCTACTACGTGGTGTATGCCCCGCGAAAGAAGGCGAAGCTCAAGACGCTGGCGCAGGTGGCAGGCCGGCGTTGGGAGATAGAGACGGGTTTCGAAGCCACCAAGGGGGAGTGCGGTCTGGCGCAATACGAAGTGCGGCGCTGGCAGGGCTGGTATCGCCACATCACGCTGTCCTTGTTAGCCCACGCGGTGCTGGTAGCCTTGCGGGTGCAGGAGAAAAAAAACGGTGCCGGGGCTGATTGCGTTGAGCGTCCCAGAATTGCGCAGGCTACTATCACGACTGATGTGGAAAACCCAAGATGTCGTTGAACACATTCTGCATTGGTCTATATGGAGGCGAAGGCACCAGTACCGTGCTCAGCAGTGTCACTACCGGCGCAGAGGCGGGAGCCCACCCTCAGGATAAGTACGGCTGTAGTACTAG
>NZ_LJCS01000169.1:0-1286 GCF_001280945.1 Photorhabdus heterorhabditis
TTAGCAAAAACCGCCGTAAACCCTTGCCCAGTGCGGGCGGGGATATAAGGCGAAAAGCCCAAAGGGCTTTAGGTCTGGCTACTCCAACGTATCCTGACTGAATTGATATCTGCCTGTAAAACAGGCTAAAATGAATGCACTTTATCAATGAGCGCTGAATATGTTAAGAGCGACCAAAGTCCGCATCTACCCCACACCCGAACAGGCCGGGTATCTTAATGGCCAGTTCGGTGCGGTCCGTTTTGCGTACAACAAGGCGCTGCACATCAAAAAGCATGCTTACAAACGTCACGGTGTAAGTTTACATCCACGCAAAGACCTCAAGCCGCTCCTGGCGGTCGCGAAGCAATCCCGCAAGTACGCGTGGCTCAGGGCATATGATTCTATCGCGTTACAGCAGGCGGTGATTAATCTGCATACTGCATTTGATAATTTCTTCAATCCGAAGTTGCGCGCCCAATTTCCCACGTTCAAACGCAAACAGGGTAAGCAATCCAGCTATCACTGTGTTGGGGTGAAAGTGCTGGAGGATGCGGTGAAGATCCCGAAATTGTCGCCGATAAAGGCGCGCATACACCGAGAAATTGAAGGGGAAGTGAAGAGCATGACGCTATCCCGAACCCCTACGGGAAAATATTACGCCGCTATCCTGTGTGACGATGGCAAAGATGCGCCGGAAAAACCGGGCGTTATCACCCGCGTGACCGGTTGCGATATGGGTTTGTCCCACTATCTTATCGAGTCGACCGGGGAGAAGGTCGATAACCCCCGTCACCTTATCAACGCCACCCGTAACCTGCGTCGTAAACAGAAATCGCTGTCCCGTAAACAACAGGGCAGCGCTAACCGCGGCAAGGCCCGATTACGTCTGGCGGCAGTCCATGAGCGGGTAGCCCATGGCCGCGCCGATTTTCAACACAAACTCTCTCGAACAATGGTTGACGAAAACCAAGCGATCATTGTTGAGACGCTAAAATCGGCCAACATGATGAAGAATCACCGCATTGCCCGCGCTATCGGGGATGCGGGCTGGCATGGTTTCATCAAGAAACTGGAATACAAAGCCGTAGCGGCGGGCGTCCATCTGGTCAAACTGGATCAGTGGTTCGCCAGCTCGAAAACCTGTCATTGCTGCGGTCACAAAATGCCGGATATGCCGCTGCATAAGCGGATCTGGCAATGCCCTTTCTGTCGAGTCGAACATGACCGCGATATTAATGCGGCGATCAACATCCAGGGCAAGGGCATAACAGTATTACAGGCGGCGGGACTCGTCGTTTCTGCCC
>NZ_LJCS01000170.1:0-1223 GCF_001280945.1 Photorhabdus heterorhabditis
ATCATAGGAGTAAGCGACACCAGTTTCCCAATCCACCTTAACCGTCATCCCCGGTTTCCATTTCTCCGGAGCCCGATAGCAGCAACCACCGCCACCGCCCTGATACGGCCCGATACTATCGATACCGGGATTATCATCCACACTGAACCGGTTAATCGCCCATTTAGTATGGTTAATCGCCTCAATGGTTCCTGCCTGCGCCGGAAACTGGCTACACGCCGCCAGTAACAGGCATAAAACCGACCATTTAACTCGGTGTTTTTTCATCTTTCTCTCCTTCAATAAGGCATAATCTGGCTTTGAGATACCTGTCGGCATTATTTCGGACATACTGTCGGCTCCTTCATTTCTAACGGTTCTTTAATCGGGTAGTTTGGGCTACCGTAGGCGTCACAAGAGGTCGTGACTTTAATCTGATCACAGGGCAAGAAATGCACCGTAATCCCGCAGGTATCTCCCCCATTCTGATAATAAGGCACCGGCACTACCTGGCTATGCTGCCGTTTCTGGGCATTTATTTTTCTATCCCATTCCAAATACTTCTCGTCGTTTTCATACCCGGGAAAATCGTCGGAGAAAGCGACACCGGTTTCCCAATCCACCTTGACCGTCATCCCCGGTTTCCATTTCTCCGGAGCCCGATAGCAACAGCCACCGCCACCGCCCTGATATGGCCCGATACTATCGATACCGGGATTATCATCCACACTGAACCGGTTAATCGCCCACTTGGTATGGTTAATCGCGATAATCACGCCAGCCTGCGCTGGAAACTGGCTACACGCCGTCAGTAACAGGCATAAAACCGCCCATTTAGCCCGGTGTTTTTTCATCTTTCGCTCCTTTAACAAGGCATAATCTGGCTTTGAGATACCTGTAAGCATTATTTCGGACATACTGTCGGCTCCTTCATTTCTAACGGTTCTTTAATCGGGTAGTTTGGGCTACCGTAGGCGTCACAAGAGGTCGTGACTTTAATCTGATCACAAGGCAAGAAATGCACCGTAATCCCGCAGGTATCTCTGCCATTCTGATGTTTCCCGATTTTTACTCTTTCGCCTTCGGCATCTGAGAAACCAGCGACAGATTGACGTCCAGCCCTTCAACCTGAAAATGCGGCACCGCATACAGCCTGACCCGGAAGAATCCCGGATTGTCATCAATATCTTCAACGACCACCCGCGCTTCACGCAGTGGATGCGAGGCTTGCAGATCGTCAGACG
>NZ_LJCS01000171.1:0-1215 GCF_001280945.1 Photorhabdus heterorhabditis
CAGGGCGCGAGCATACTTTTTTAACGCCTATTGAAAGTAGAGTAATGACATGATCTAATCACGCTTATTTCTCTTCAGATAGCTCAATGATGACTCTGATTGAACACCTCGCCGTTGTTAAAGAAACCCGCTCTGATATCAATCGTCAGTACGAGCTGATTGATGTCATTTTTCTGGTCGTCAGCGCTATTATGGCGGGAGCCGAAGGCTGGCAAGACATTGAGACTTATGGTCATGCCAAAATTAAGTGGCTGAGAGAATATCGCTCTTTTCCCAATGGCATACCGTGTCGGCACACCATTGCCAGAATACTGTGCGCTATCGAGCTTGACTCCCTGTTGGAAGCCTTACTCAACTGGGTTAATGAACAGCGTGAATCGGGCGGCAAACCCGTTATTGCCTTTGACGGGAAAGTGCTGCGACATGCTTATCGTAATGAAAAGAAGAACGCAGTCCAGCTGGTCACTGCTTATGATACCGAGGCAGGATTAGTGTTGAGTCAGAAAGCCACCGCCACCAAAGAGGGGGAAATCAGTATCGTTCGCCAGATGCTGGATATCCTTAACCTGAAAGGCAGTATCGTGACCCTTGATGCCTTGCATTGTCAGCGTGAAACACTGGAAAAAATCCGGGAAAAGAAAGCCCATGTGGTCGTTCAGGTGAAGAAAAATCAGCCTCACCTGTGGGAAGCGGTTCAGTCCCAATTTCAAGGCGTGTTTGATGCCAGCAAAGAGCAAATTATTACGGAAATCAAGCAAGAAGCCCATGGCCGACGTGAAGAGCGTTATGTATTCCAGTTAAAACCGAAATTCTCCCCTGAAATGGCCGCTAAATGGCCGACCATTCGTAGCATTATTGCGGTTGAACGCCACCGGATACAAAATGGCACAGGGACAGTGGATACGTCCTATTATGTGAGTTCACTTTCTCCCCGGCATAAATTATTGGGGTACTATATTCGTCAGCATTGGCGAATTGAAAATAGTCAGCATTATATTCTTGATGTCGTTTTTAAAGAAGATGATTCACGGATTGTTCTGGATGGTGCGATTGAGAATCTTGCGTTATTCCGGCGTCTTGTCTTGAACATGGTTAAACAATGTGATTGTGGCGCCCCGAGCCAGAGAAACAAGCTCAAGAAAGCAGGCTGGAGTGATGATTATCGTGCAAGAGTGTTCTTTGGATGAAGATGAGTCAAAGTATGCTCGCGCCCTG
>NZ_LJCS01000172.1:0-1206 GCF_001280945.1 Photorhabdus heterorhabditis
ATGACTGACGCATTGATAGCCACGGGAACGGGGGCAGTAACACAAGGCAAAGGCTTTTGGTTTACAGAAATAGCGAGTATTACTGGTGCGTATGTTGGGGCAAAACTACAGGATAAAAGCCCACTTGTACCGGTTATTGGTGCCGGGCTTGGTACTGCGGCTGGTAGTGTTGGCGGTAAAGTTGTTACTGATAAATTAACCCCTGTAGCAACCCAAGCAGTATCAGAAGCTGCGGGAGTAGTAAGTGGTACAATTATTAGTGAAGTATCTGGATCTGCAATTCAAAAACAACTAGAAAAAAGGGTTAAAAAAGATGAAGTTAAAAAATAATATTTTTCGACTTTTTTTATTCATAATGTATTTTTGCTCTTTTTTATCCTTACTGATTTTTACCACCAGGTTAATTGTTGCTTTAATATTTTATTTTGTTGATGGTAATTTTTATTTTTATCGAGATGAATTGTGGTTTTCTGTAAAAAGAGGAATAGCAACAGGTGTACCACTTGGTATAGGTGCTTGGTTTTTAGCACGGCTGAAAGAAAACAAATCTTAATCATCATAATCTTTCAATAATTCTGCGGATAATAATGCCCTTGGTTATGGTCCAGGAACCTTTTGGGGGCAGATAGCCAACTCGATCAGTTCAGATGCATCATTGTCCTTTGATCTACAAGGTAAAGGGAAAACAGTAGAAGAAATAAACGAAGCTATAAAATACTCTCATCAGGGGCCATCATGGGGGGTTACTTATAAAGTTAAACCACATGTAAAAGGTGAGGTTACAGCAGGAATAGGTCCAGCAGGGTTTGCTGAAGCAGCATTGGATCCAAATAAATTTGCAATTAATGGTGGGATGACAACAGCTATTGGTGCTCATGGTGGAGCAACTGTCGGAATAGAATTTGGCCCTTATTTCCCAGGTTTATTAGGAGTCCAAGATAAAGATTATTCTTTTGATCTAGGTTTTGGCTATGGTTCATTTGGAATATCAGCAGGAAAAGATGGAATAGGTGTATCACTTGGTATAGGGCCTTCAATTGGCTGGGGTGGTATTTCAAGGGAAACTCCATTAGGTGAAGCAGACGTGAATGGCAAAGTTGGCACTGAAATATATAAACATGAGTTTAAGGATAAATGAGCATGATTGTATATATTCCGTTTATTTTGATGGTCTTGAGTCTGTTGGGGTTTCTTGCATGCTTCATC
>NZ_LJCS01000173.1:0-1204 GCF_001280945.1 Photorhabdus heterorhabditis
TATATGTGCGCCGGGCATGGCGCGTAGCGCCGTGACAGGCGCTGTTCTTTAGCTGTGGTGGCCAAAGAGCGACTAAGAGGTGAAAGTCCTCCACACACCCGGTGAGGGGAAGTGTTAGCTGAACGGCAAGGGTGTCCACCGCGAGGGGAATCTGAAGGAAGCCGAAGGCAAAATGCTGGCCTGACGAACAGGAAGCGGCTAAGGCGGCGCAGCGGGGTAAGGTGGCATATATCACCGAAGCCCAATACTCACACGGAACGCTGTGACGTAGAGCCGACAGGTATAAGCAGGAAAGTCGCGTGAATTACCCCGGGAGATCTGCCGCCCTGCCACTGTGCTACCGGTGCTGCGAAGCGCCGGGATGGGGCGGCAGAAGTCAGCCGACGCCGTAGTAGTGCTGCAAAACCGGCAGCACGAAGGGCCGAACATGATTAACCGTGATTAGGACACTGACCCACGATGCCGATTAATGAAGCACAAGCGCAGGCAACTGCGACCACGTACAGAAGAGACGGACGGTATCCATCGGGGCTGCACGATGGCGCTGAAACCGGCACGGCGGCCAGCGGGCAAACGAAAGCGGAAGTGCCGTTGACGATGGAAACGGTGATAACGAGGGAAAACCTGATGCTGGTGTATCAGCGGGTGGTGGAAAACAAAGGCGCGGCAGGGGTAGATAACCTGAAGGCGTCGGAGTTGAAACCGTGGCTGAAGCAACACTGGCCGGTCATCAGGCAGGCATTGATCGAAGGCAGCTACCAGCCGCAGGCGATACGCAGAATGGACATCCCGAAGCCGGATGGCGGCGTGAGAACCCTGGGTATCCCGACGGTGATGGACAGGCTCATTCAGCAGGCGGATAGCGCAGCAGTTAAGCGCTATCGTGGACAAAGACTTCTCAGAGTCCAGCTACGGCTTCAGGCCGGGCCGCAACGCCTGGCAGGCGGTGCAACAGGCACAGCGCTACATGCAGAGCGGCAAACGGTGGGTGGTGGACGTCGATCTGGAGAAGTTCTTTGACCGTGTGGACCACAGGCTTCTGATGTCGCGGCTTGCCGGGACGATAAAAGACAGACGGGTATTGAAGTTAATACGCCGCTACCTGAAATCGGACATGGCGACAGGCGCAGAAAGGGAGAAACGGGGGGAGGGGCTGCCGCAGGGCGGTCCGCTGTCGCCGCTGCTGTCGAACATGGTGCTGGAT
>NZ_LJCS01000174.1:0-1191 GCF_001280945.1 Photorhabdus heterorhabditis
CAAAGGCGCATCAGGCCAGAATGGCGATATCCGCGTGCAGGGCAGCCAGTTACAGGCGGGTCAAGACCTGCAACTCAATGCCAGCCGAGACATCCAACTGAGTTCCAGCCAGAACACCGAACAGACTATCGGCAAAAACAGTAGCCACGGTAGCGCGCTGGGCGTGGGTGTCACCGCCGGCCCGGGCAGCACCGGCTTGACGGCGTCGGCCAATGTCAGTCGGGGCAACGGCCATGAAAATGGCAACGGGGTCAGTCACACGCACACCACATTAGAGGCGGGACAGACCGTTACCCTCAACAGTGGCCGGGACACCACGCTAAAAGGGGCACAAGTCAGCGGCGAACAGCTGACTGCCGAGGTGAAACGTCATCTGACATTAAGCAGTGAACAGGACCGCCAGCGCTATGACAGCCAGCAGCACAATGCCCGTGCCGGGGTCAATGCCACCGTGGGTCCGCAGCCGGACGGCACATTAAGCCTGAATGCCAGCCGCAGCAAACTCCACAGCCACTATGACAGCGTGCAGGAGCAGACCGGGCTGTTTGCCGGTCAAGGGGGTTATCAGGTGAATGTCGGCGACCACACCCAGCTGGACGGCGCAGTGATAGCCAGTGCTGCCGACAAAACCAAAAACACCCTCAACACCGGCACACTGGGCTTTAAAGATATTCAGAATCAGGCGGATTTTAAGGTTGAACAGCAGAGTGCGGGTATCAGCGTTGGCAAACCGACCGCTGGTCAGCGGCTGAACAATCTGGCAGTCAATGCACTGAGCGGTTCCAATAATCAGGGCCATGACAGCACCACCACCCACGCCGCCGTCAGTGACGGCACCCTGATTATCCGGGATAAGGCGCACCAGACGCAGGATGTCGCGACCCTTAGCCGCGACACCGATAACGCCGCCAATGTCCTGAGTCCGATATTTGATAAGGAAAAGGAACAACAGCGGCTGAAACAGGCGCAACTGATGGGCGAACTCAGCGCCCAGATGACCGAAATAGCCGGGACGGAAGGGAAAATTATCGCCACCCACGCGGCGAAAGCGAAACTGGACCATATCAGTGAACAGGATATTGAAGCTGCCAAAGCCACCCTGGCGAAAACGGGTCACGCCGACCCGAGCATGGAAGACATTAAAAGCCAAATCTACACCACTGCCTATCATCAGGCGCTGAATGACTCAGG
>NZ_LJCS01000175.1:0-1189 GCF_001280945.1 Photorhabdus heterorhabditis
TCGATGAACTTCGACCTGTCGATTTTTGAATGTCTGATGCCGTTGTCCCGGGGGGGGGCGATTCATCTGGTGGATGATGCCCTGTCATTGATGCAGCAGGCTTTGCCGGTGAGCTTACTCAACTCAGTCCCGTCTGCCATGAAACCGTTATTGCAGGCACAGGCGCTGATGGCGTCGGTTCAGACGGTCAATCTGGCCGGTGAACCGCTGAAACGGGCCTTAATTGAACAGATTTTCGAAGAAACGCAGATACAGCGGTTATGTAATCTCTATGGGCCTTCGGAAACGACAACCTATTCCACCTGGCTGTCGATACAGCGGGGAGAACGGATTGTTGAGAGTATCGGGCGTCCGATAGCCAACACCCGTCTTTACCTGCTGGACGAGTACGGTCAGCCGGTGCCACTGGGGGTGGTGGGTGAGATTTACATTGGGGGCGCGGGGGTGGTGCGCGGTTACCTCAATCGCCCGGATTTGACTGCGGAACGTTTCCTTATCGATCCGTTCAGTGATAAACCGGGCGCCCGCATGTATCGTACCGGGGATCTGGCCCGCTACCTGCCGGAGGGCAATCTGGAGTTCCTGGGCCGTAACGACCATCAGGTTAAAATCCGTGGTTTCAGGATAGAGCCGGGGGAAATTGAAGCCCGGTTGGTAGAACACCCGGCGGTGAATGAAGCGGTGGTACTGGCGCTGGGAGAAGGGCAGGAAAAACGGCTGGTGGCTTATGTGGCGGCGGAAGCCCATGAGGGGCTGGTCAACAGTCTGCGTACTCACCTGAATGCGATTTTACCGGATTATATGGTGCCGTCGGCCTTTGTGCGGCTGGATGTGTTGCCGTTGACCCCTAACGGTAAGTTGGATCGTCAGGCGCTGCCGGCCCCGGACAGTGAGGCGTTTGCCCGTCAGGTCTATGCGGCGCCGGAGGGGGAGACAGAAACCACCCTGGCGGCGATTTGGTGTGAGTTGCTGGGGATTGACCAGATCAGCCGGCACGATAATTTCTTTGCTTTGGGGGGCCATTCGTTGCTGGCGGTACGGATGATAAACCGGGTAGCGGCGTTAGGTATTGAACTGCCGCTGACCACCCTGTTTACGTCTCCTACTTTGATGGCTTTTGCTGAGGTCATGGCGGCCCGGTCTGGTCAACAGAACGCTAGCCTGCCGGCCATTCTGCCGATATCCCGCG
>NZ_LJCS01000176.1:0-1163 GCF_001280945.1 Photorhabdus heterorhabditis
ATAACTTTAGCAACAACACCAGCACCTACTGTACGGCCACCTTCACGGATAGCGAAGCGCAGACCCTGGTCCATTGCGATTGGCGCAATCAGGGTAACTACCATCTGAATGTTATCACCTGGCATCACCATTTCTACGCCTTCTGGCAGCTCAATAGTTCCGGTCACGTCAGTTGTACGGAAGTAGAACTGTGGACGGTAGCCTTTGAAGAATGGAGTATGACGGCCACCTTCGTCTTTGCTCAGAATATAAACTTCTGATTCGAAAGTGGTGTGTGGCTTAATTGAACCTGGTTTTGCCAGTACCTGACCACGTTCGATTTCGTCACGTTTGGTACCACGCAGCAGAACACCTACGTTCTCACCCGCACGACCTTCGTCCAGCAGTTTACGGAACATTTCTACACCAGTACAAGTGGTTTTAGTGGTATCTTTGATACCCACGATTTCAACTTCTTCGCCCACTTTAACGATACCGCGCTCTACACGACCGGTGACAACCGTACCACGGCCAGAGATAGAGAACACGTCTTCGATTGGCAGCAGGAATGGCTGGTCAATTGCACGCTCTGGTTCTGGGATGTAGCTGTCCAGGGCTTCTGCCAGTTCGATGATTTTTGCTTCCCACTCTGCATCACCTTCCAGTGCTTTCAGCGCAGAACCACGGATAACTGGAGTGTCATCACCTGGGAAATCATACTGAGACAGCAGTTCACGGACTTCCATCTCAACCAGTTCCAGCAGCTCTTCATCGTCTACCATGTCACATTTGTTCAGGAATACGATGATGTAAGGAACGCCTACCTGACGGCCTAACAGGATGTGCTCACGCGTCTGTGGCATTGGGCCATCAGTCGCCGCAACTACCAGGATCGCACCGTCCATCTGAGCAGCACCGGTGATCATGTTTTTAACATAGTCGGCGTGGCCTGGGCAGTCAACGTGCGCATAGTGACGGCTTGGGGTGTCGTATTCTACGTGAGAAGTAGAAATGGTGATACCACGCGCTTTTTCTTCGGGTGCGTTATCGATCTGGTCGAATGCACGAGCGTTACCACCGTAGGTTTTAGCCAGTACAGTAGTAATTGCAGCAGTCAGGGTAGTTTTACCATGGTCAACGTGGCCGATAGTACCAACGTTAACGTGCGGTTTTGTACGTTCAAA
>NZ_LJCS01000177.1:0-1154 GCF_001280945.1 Photorhabdus heterorhabditis
TAAATAACTTTTCAAAATAATAGATCACTTGGAGGGAACTCAGTCCGATTTTTGCGATCTGATCAATTGCGAAAAATCCCAAACCCCAACACGGACTGAGTGATGCCTATCATAGCACCTATACCTCAAGATGAATGCCAGAAAATGAGAAAACTTATCCATAAAACCCGTGATAAGAACTATTCCCGTCGATTAACGGCGTTATTGATGCTCAATGAAGGATTGACAGTGACTTATGTCGCCAAGACCCTTCATGCCGCACGCTCTTCCGTCAATCGTTGGGTTCAGTGGTTTACATTATATGGGCTGGAAGGACTCGAAAGTTTACCTGTTGGCCGACCTGCTGTCTGGGATCTCTCCCCGCTCTATAACCTCTTACTTTTCTTATTACAGCAATCCCCCCAAAAGTTAGGCTATCTCCGCTCTCGCTGGAGCCTTGAACTCATGACTCATACCCTCAATGAATTACTCAACCTCTCTCTGACGCAAAATGTCCTTTATCGTTACTTTGCTCAGGTGGGGATTGTCTGGCGTAGAGCGGCGCCCACGGTAAAACAACCCGATCCTGAATATGATGAGAAAATGGCAAAGGTTACGGAAGCTAAAGCGAATATCTCAGAAAAACATCCCGTTTTCTATGAAGATGAGGTGGATATTGATTTCAACCCGAAGATCGGAGCGGACTGGTGTTTCAAAGGGCAACAAAAACGGGTTATCACTCCGGGAAAAAATGAAAAATATTACCTTGCAGGTTGCCTCAATGCCCAAACAGAACAAGTCACCTATGTTAAAGGAATAAAAAAGAACTCTGATTTATTTATCAAAATGTTAGATGAATTGAATCATCAATATCCTCATGCGGAAACCCTCACATTAATCTTAGATAACTACTGTATTCATAAAAGTCAGAAGGTAAAGGATTGGCTGGTCCAACATCCAAAATTTACTCTGTTGTTTTTACCGGTCTATTCACCGTGGCTAAATAAAATAGAACGGTTATGGCAATCGCTCCATGAGACAATAACACGAAATCATAGCTGTCAATTTATGTGGCAGTTGATTAATTATGTTGATGCCTTTTTGGCATCGTTTTCATCACAGCAAAAACCAGGAAGACAAAGAATGGGTGTAGCACTATTATGAAACCTTATTTA
>NZ_LJCS01000178.1:0-1144 GCF_001280945.1 Photorhabdus heterorhabditis
CCGCCGTCTATCAGTCCCGTATTATTCAGGGTGTCGTGAACATTAACCTGCGTTTTCCCGGCGCTGATTTCCGCGGTCTGAGTATTGGTAAGGTTTTTGGCGGTCAGCTGCACGGTTTGCCCGGCGACGATGGCCCGGTCATTGGTGAGATTGCCCGCGGTCTCCAGCGTCAGCGTGCCATTGGCCGCAGTGTGCCCGGTGTGGTGAAAATCCTTGGTTAAGGTGACCGCCATATCGCCCTGCGATAACAGCTGGCCGTCCCCACTTAAGGCGTGGGCGTTAATCGTGGCCTGTTCCCCGGCAATCAGGGTGCCTTGCCGGTTGTCAATCACCAGCGAGGTGTGCCCGCTCCTGTCGTCTACGGTAAGCTGTTTGCCCGCGGAGATTAACCCCTGAGCATTATTCAGCGTGTGACTCACCTGAGCCTGCAGATGGTTAGCGGCCCGTAAAGCGCCCCCGGTATTGTCCACCTGCCGGGCGTTTATCGTCAGATGTTGCGCCTCCACGCCGTTATCCGGCTGCGTTGTCTCACGGTTAATCAGCTGAGTCGTGTTCAGGGTGAGTTGTGAGCCGCCCCGCATCAGGCCGCCGGTGTTGTCGGTTTTTTCCTGCGCGTTCAGCGTGGTATCGTCCACCGCCTGCACCTGACCGTGACGATTGTCGAGCCAGTGGGTCGTCAGGGTAAACCGGCCCGCGGACAACAGTTTGCCATTCTGATTGTCAGTCCCGGCCTGTCCGGTCTGGATAACCAGCTGTCCGCCCTGAAGGTGGCCCTGACGATTATCCAGTGTGCCGCTGGTCACGGTGGTTTTACCCTCACCGAGAATACGCCCCTGTTGGTTATCCAGTAACTGCCCGTCAGTCTCCAGCGTCAGGGTGTCTGCGGATTGTAAGCTGCCCTCGCGGTTTATCAGTTGCCGGCTGTGAATGCCCAGTCCGCCATTGCCGGCTATCTGTCCCTGCGTATTATTGAGCGCAGTGCTGGTCAGGGTGGTTTTGCCGTCCGCCGCTATCATGCCGCCGGTGTTATTGATGTCGCCGGTACGCAAAGTTAAGTGTCCGCCACTCAACAACTGGCCGCCTTTTGGGTTGGTATTGCGGGGATTAGCCAGCCAGTGACCGCGGGTATCGACGGTCATGTCGC
>NZ_LJCS01000179.1:0-1114 GCF_001280945.1 Photorhabdus heterorhabditis
TGCCTTTTGTGATATTAAAACTAATGGCGTAACGGGGTTCAGTAACCGTAATTCGGCTCGAGCAAATCGGGGATTTGGCACATCTAGCACTGGCTCTATGCTATTAATGGCCAATGGCGAAAATGAAATCAGCCTGGAGTTCGGGGCGCTAAGCTGGTTTTCCCAAGATAAACTGTCAGATAAAGCCCGTAATCATTTCAACCCTGAAGCGACATGCAAACTGGAGCTGACTGCCATGCACGGTAAAAACAGCCAGATTCTGACAGCAATTGAAGTAGCGATTGATGAAAATGGTCAGCCCGTGGCAACAAAATCAAAGGATGAAACCAAATACGCCGCTATCAGTACACCAGTTGTACGCCATGTGATACAAGCAGATAATGTAGAAGCCGGACATAAAGATAAAAACTTCTTCAATATTCGAAAATTCCCGCCCAATATGACCTTATACCGGTTTAGCCGAACGGTAAAAATCAATGGGTTACCTGACTGGGAATGGGTTAAAGCAACACCTTATACCGATACACCGGAACAGCGCCGACAACTGCAACAGGCTTATATGGCTGTCTGGCAAGCCTATAATGCCAAAGACGTAAATACTATCCGGGAACAACAAAAAGTCGCGCTTAAAGCCTAGGCTTGGTCAACCGGTGAAAGTGTAGAGAGTATCTTTACCAGCAAATTTTTTCATCAAGATTTTAAAGAAAAAAGTTTTAAAATGATACCAATTAACTGGAATGACTACAAAGTTAAAATAATGAACGAGGGCAGAATGGTCAGATTGGTGAATAAATCAGACTTAAAGAATTCCCCAATATCCTATTACGTTGATGATGAAGATGGCGATACTGATCTAGCCACCATCTCACCTATTTTCTCATTAATTAACGGTCGTTTTGTCCAGGTGATTTAATTAACCAATATCGGGTTATTTAACCCGATATTTTTTCTTGATGGGAAATGTAATAAATCGGTGACATCTGTAGATCTCATAATCATGATAAATCGACACAAACTAACTCCAATTTTTTAGTATTAAAATAACAGCTACTTTCCAGATCAATAGGGAAATGTTTTTACCATATTTATCTTCATTGATAGCAGCACCATAAAC
>NZ_LJCS01000180.1:0-1051 GCF_001280945.1 Photorhabdus heterorhabditis
CATCCTCAAACCGCAATTCATTAAAGCCTTTTCCTTTGTGGGTCCGGGTCTTAAAGGTGGTGCGGGTTTTTTCGGCAGGTAAATCCAGCGGCGGGCGATTCAGACCGTTATAGGTGCAGCCGGTCACAATCGGACGATCAATATCGCCATTCAGATAGGAAACAATCACCTCCTGACCGATGCGCGGAACCGCCATAAAACCGTAACCGCTGCCATTCCAGCCCTGGGCAAAACGCACCCAACAGGCGGCGTTTTCATCGGCCTTATCATAACGATCCCAGTGAAAATGGACGCGAATACAACCGTCTTCATTAACATAAATCTCTTCCCCTGCCGGGCCAACCACGGTCGCGACTTCATCACCATCCGCCAGCGGTTTGTAACGATATAGCGGTCGCCAGTCCTTATAGCCAGAAATAAAACTGAATTCGTTATGCAGATAAGTTCCTGACCCGCTGCTGGCTTCTTGCAGGGCCTGCGGACATTGACCGTGATGATGAATAGACACGATTTGCCAGCGGGTATTTATGGCTTCAACCGGGTGTTCGCTGAGGTCAAAGATTTTACCGGGCATCAGTTTAAAACAATGACTTTGCCCATAGCCGGCCAAACGTTGGTTCTGAACTGCCTGCTGACGGCGCTGGACAAACGGTTTCGCCTCCGCATCTTTCTGAAAACGTCCGTAGCTTTCAAAGATCGAAAACAGGGTTTTCTGCCCCGCCACACGCGGATCGGTATCGGCCCAGTGCGTGAGGAAGTAATCAGGATTTTGCGGATTTCTATCCTTATAAATAACCCGTTGCGGGGTCATGGAAACCCCCAGATGCACCTGATTAATCACATTCATTTCTGTGGCAGTTTGTCTCTGGGGATTGTAGACCAAAGGTAAATTGGCGGTCATGCCTAAGTGGCTGTCACTGAAAAACAGTTTGTCATCTTCAAACCAGAAATTCAGCCCTTCTTCAGCGACTAACCGGGCAAAAAAGTCATAATCGGACTCCCGTTTCTGCGTCACATACTCGCGAATATAATGAAACTCATTCAGTTGGGA
>NZ_LJCS01000181.1:0-1043 GCF_001280945.1 Photorhabdus heterorhabditis
ACTTTACACGACTTTATGGGGCCGAAACCTTGACAGCGTTTCCGCGTTTCTTCACTTTTATAGGTTTCTTCCATGGCCTGCGCATAGAGAAAACCGCCGGTTGCCGCAATATCCATTACCCCTTTGGCGATTAACGCCGTCGCCTGGAATAAAATACTGCCCTGAGAGCGGAGAGTTAATGCGCCACCACTGGTCAACCGACTGGCATGTTGCGTAAAGCGCTCAATATTCCCCTCGCGGATAAATTCTTGTCGCGATTCAAAGCGAACATCTCCACCCGCGGAAAGCTGCATATCCCTGCCGGATGTCAGGTGGGTGCCGGCTGTCAGCAGGTTGCCTGCCGCAACTAAGGTGAGATTTTGCGCCGCGTTGATGGCGCCGGTGGCATACAGGTAGTGTTTATCGCCATCATTAATCGGCGAATATTTTTGGGCAGAGAAAATTAAGTCCTGGCCAGCGTTAACCGACACATTTCCCTGCGTCGAGGTTAATCTGGCCATCTTACCCACGATATCGCCCCCCGCACTGAGTTGCAGGTCATCACCCGCGGTGATTTGTGTGCCTAATTCGGATAAATCAACCGAGGTCAGCCGTTCTTTTAAGGCTAATAGTTTGTCAAATCCATATAATTCGGATAAATAAAACAGACTGTCTGACGCCTGCTGCGTATTGGGACGAGACATATTGATATCGTGACCCGCACTGAGCGTGACTTGTTGCCCGGCACTGATCCGCGCTCTCTGCAAAACTAAATCCTGGCCCGCAAACAGATGAATATTGCCCGCCGCATTCAAGTGACTTTGGTAGGCATCCAGGTGACGGCCCGCACTGAATGTCAGATGACGGGATTTAGCTAACCGGATACCGGAAAGATCCAGATCGCGGCCCGCGGAAATCCGCAAATGATTATCCGCCGAAATGGTGGGTAATAATGACTCAGGCTGTCTCCATCCCAGTTGGATGTCGCCTTCACGCACCAGTAGCTCAACATTTTCCCCCTTTAACTCTGCCTGACCGGCGGTGATAGCTTTGCCGGCTATGAG
>NZ_LJCS01000182.1:0-1042 GCF_001280945.1 Photorhabdus heterorhabditis
AACGGAAAAAAATCGGCAACATGATGGCGAATGCCATCAACGAAACTCACGCCACGCAGCTGGAAGTGAGCGTACACGATTTATCCACCCAAGAACTTATTCCCATGTTACCGGACGCGGAGCAGACCAAGGCATTCACCCATAATGTGGGTGAGGTGACCCGTCAGCAGAGACAGTTTATCGAAGCACGACGCATGCAAATCGCCAAAGAGAAGCTCAAAGCGCGTTGGGCCGGCAAGATTCTGGAACTGCCCCCGCGAGGAGGGCCTGAGCAATGAAGGACGTGATCCATCAGGGCGATCCGGTCAGGTGTAACTGTTGTGGAATGACCACCATTGCAGGGTGTTGTCATTGGCGAAGGTGCAACGCGCCCGATCGCCACCCATTCAACCGCTGCGGGGCGTACTGCCAACCGCAGAGTTGAAATCCGTCTGGTACCTAATGCAGTCGCCTGCCAGCGACCGCAAACCGTACCCGGCTTTTTATCAACAACAACGTCGCCGGTGCAGGCGACCTCACACACTCAAAAACAGGCGTAATATTATGGCTATCCCCGCTTATTTGTGGTTGAAAGATGACGGTGGTGCAGACATCAAAGGGTCTGTCGATGTACAGAACCGGGAAGGCAGCATCGAAATTGTGGCGCTGGAACATGCGCTGCATATCCCGACGGACAACAATACGGGCAAGCTGACCGGCACCCGCGTGCACGCGCCGCTCGTGTTCACGAAAGAAGTCGATTCATCAAGCCCCTATTTGTATAAAGCGGTCACCTCTGGCCAAACCCTGAAATCAGCGGAAATCAAGTGGTACAAAATTGATGACGCGGGTCAGGAGAAGGAATATTTCAACACCCGACTGGAGAACGTGAAGGTGGTGAAAGTGGCACCGCTGATGCATGACATCAAAGATCCTGCCAAAGAGAAACACAACCATCTGGAACAGGTTGAGTTCCGCTACGAAAAAATCACCTGGACGTACAAAGACGGCAACATCATTCACTCGGATGCGTGGAATGAGCGCAGTCAGGCGTAATGGCTGA
>NZ_LJCS01000183.1:0-1020 GCF_001280945.1 Photorhabdus heterorhabditis
TCTGATTCGCCAAAATATAACGCCATAAATGCACAGGATTATTCGCGGCATTGACATTAATCGGGTCATCAGGATCAACCTGACAAGCGTCTTCTACTTCCTGAGGCCATTGCGGTATTTTGCTAGTTTTCATACCAACATAGCGAGCGATACTGGTTAATAAGGTTATAGGTAATTGTATAATCTCAGATAACCATTCCAGACGAGAAGTTATTTGTATCTGGTACTGTAATCCAAAAACAAAGGTTTCTTTCTGTTTCTCAATAGGAGGACATAATAAGATAATGTTCGCTTGTTCCTGTAAACACGTTTCCTCCATATAGCAGCGAATAAATTCCCAATAACCTGGCATCATTTCCCGCAAACCGGAAAGCCCAAGATTAAACGTATCCAATACCGTTTCTTGATCATCTGCCAGAATATGACCGTAGATGCTCCATTCCGGCCACTTACCTTTTCCTATTGTCCGGGTAAAAAATACCGTTTTCCAGGGAATCGATAATACCGTGCCATTAAAACGGTAAACATGGATCATCTGGGTTTTGCGGTTAAACCGAATTGGGTAATGTGTCGTTGCAAACCACTCTTTTAAGGTAAACTTTCCACTGTAATATAAAATAAATATAGCAGCAGGTAAAAAAATTAAAAGACTTAGCAATATGTCATGATCTCCTTTTATATATTGGTAAATTGTGTAACCAATAGAAAATAAGGCCATGCCTAAATAACAAAAAAATAACGTCGCAGATAATGAACTAACATATCCCTTATCTCTATAGTATTTGTCTACCGTTTCCATATAAGTCGAGTTCATACTGATCACCGTATTGTAATCAACAATATACCGACCATCGTTGCCCTCTATTCTAGTCGGTTTCCCCTGATAAAATTGATCGTCTTTCTCTTGCTGAGTCAACAAACGATTCAGTTTATAAGGGATATACAACCCATCTAATTGCATAATTATGCCTCCGCCGAAGTCATTAATTTGTTAAAAGCGTCCATTTCCATTCTGCTATC
>NZ_LJCS01000184.1:0-1010 GCF_001280945.1 Photorhabdus heterorhabditis
GGCGGCATTCGTCCCGGTGAAATGCAGCTCGACCCCAATGTCCGGCCCAACGCCTATTTATCGCAGTTCTACCTCGACCTGACCTTGAATGGCAATAAACAGGACACCAGCCTGCGCAACGCTGTGACGTTGAACGGCTTATCGGCAATGACGACGTTCAACACTTATGTTGACCCGCTGTTATTGGATCTGAGCGGCAATGGTGTGCACATGACTGATATTCGTGACGGCGTGCTGTTCGACATGGATAACAGTGGCACGCTTAAGCGCAGCGGTTGGGCGGATCGCAATACGGGAATATTGGTGATCGACGATGGGCGCGGTCAGATAAAAGATGTCAGCCAGATGTTTTCTGAATACTACGGTGGCAAGGCCGGAATAAACGGTGCGGCGGGCGAAAAAAAATTCAAGGAGGGTTTCGGGGCCTTAGCCAGTGAAGATGCCAACAAAGACGGCGTGATTGATGAACGTGATCCGATCTGGAGTAAATTACGGGTCTGGGTTGATGGCACCCACGATGCAAAAGTCGATGCGGGCGAACTCAAGACACTGGCGGAATGGGGTATTACTCAGATAAACGTCCGGGCTTCGGACAAAACAGACGTGCGTGATGGGAATAAGGTCGTTGCCAGTGGGTCGTTTACTATCAAGGGTAAAACTCAGGAAGTGCTGGCCGTTGATTTTCTCGGTGACCCCGTCAGCAATACCCTGAGTACTGAGGGAACCGGTACGCGAGTGACCTCCACCCACAACGATATCACGACCACGGCTTACGCCAGTCAGAGTGAAACAGATGAAACCCTCAATGCGGAGCAACTGGGAGTCAGCAATCTGTATGGTGGCAGCGGCAATGATACGCTGATTGCGGCAAAAACCGGCAGCTGGCTGGTTGGGGGCGCCGGGAGCAATACCTATGTTGGTGGTGCCGGTGATGACGTTTTTGTTATCAGTGCTGCTGACGATACGAAAAACATTCACGGCAATGGCGGGCACGATACGGCGATCATTGT
>NZ_LJCS01000185.1:0-1006 GCF_001280945.1 Photorhabdus heterorhabditis
TTAATATTAAATAGTGGATTCACTTTAAAAGAATTGCTTAAGATAAAGAGAAAATTTATTATGCTATATAAAGATGATCCTGATGTTTATGATAAGTACCAAAGTAAAACAGATTGCTTTTGTCATTATCTGTTACTTATGGGTGAAGAAGTAGCCACGCCATTAATATATTCAACATTAATTAATTCATTTATAATATCAGGAATGTTTTTCAGTGATATGGTATATGGAATTCCATTGATGACCTTTGTTTACTTATCAACAACAACATTCGCTTTATTTTATTTCAGCTATTCTGTTTACTGTAATTTCATCACAGGATTAAAATTAGCAATACTCTATATACGCTTTAAAATAAAAAGTAAATTTAACCCTTTAGTTCATCAATAAAATAGGATTAAAATAACTAATTATAAAACCAAATAAAATCGAGTTTAAATAAATGAACCTAACTGACTTAAGAAAATTAATATTAAATAGTGGATTCACTTTAAAAGAATTGCTTAAGATAAAGAGAAGCTTTCTTGTCCTGCATAAAGATGACCCATATATTTATGATAAACATCAAAGCAAAACAGATTGTTTTTGTCATTATCTGATATTTATAGCCGAAGAAGTTTCTTTGCCGTTAACATTTTCCACTCCAATTTGTTTATTTATAATATCAGGTATGTATTTCAGTGGGAAAGCATATGGAATTCCATTAATGTTTTCAATTTACTTATTTTTTGCCATTTCTGCTTTTATTTACTATAGTCTCTCTGTTGGCTGTAATTTAATCACAGGCTCAAAACTGTTAATTTTCCACATTCGCTTTAAAATAAAAAGTAAATTTAACCCTTGAGTTCATTAATAAAACAGGATAAAAACAACCAATTATAAAACCCAATAAAATCGAGTCTAAATAAATGAACTTAGCTGACTTAAGAAAATTAATATTAAATAGTGGATTCACTTTAAAAGAATTGCTTAAGATAAAGAGAAAATTTATTATGCTATATAAAGA
>NZ_LJCS01000186.1:0-993 GCF_001280945.1 Photorhabdus heterorhabditis
AACCCGAATTCTGCTTAAGCCGTCATTGAGAAATCTTCTTCTGAGTAGAAAACTTTCAGTGATGGTTTTTTCAATTTAAGGCAGTAAGCAATCAGTCCACCTAAAACGGTCAACATAAATCCTCTTATACTTCGGTGGCGCGAATGCTCTATCTGAGAAATTAATTTTAATTGCCCATTAATCGTTTCAATAATAAAACGCTTTTTTAACATTATCTTATCCCACTCAGCTTGCATACGTGCTTTCATGTTACGCCGTTTTTTCGTGATGAAAGTGACACCGGTTTTGGCTAAATCGTCCGCCAATTCCTGGCTGAGATAACCTTTGTCACCGTACAGAGAACCCGTTAATTCTTTTGCTAATTCGCGAACAGGTTCCCGATCATCCACATTACCGGCAGTGACTTTAAGCGCGAGAATTTCCCCTTGATGATTGACAACCAAGTGTAATTTGAAACCATAAAACCATCCCATTGAATTTTTTCCGCGCTGTGCTATTCCCGCAAAGACCTTATGTCGAGGGATGCGAATGTTATGGCAGACACTCAAACGGGTGGAATCAATAAAAGCAATGCCTGTGGGTTTCCCTTTTAATTGCGTCAGATAGCTGCATAGTGGCACCAAAACGGAAGGGGCAATGCTGATAAAACGGGTATAACTGAGTAAAGTGGGGAAGTCGCGGTGGTGGTATTGCCAAATATGTTCTAAATAAAAATGTTTAAAATCACGGTAATGTGACAGATGAAAAAGGATCAAAATGGTCATGATTTCACTGGGATACATATGACCTTGTCGGCGGCGTAAACGATGCCCACTCTCGAGACAAAATTGTTCCCATTGAGGGATGAAAAAACGGCAAAAATCATCGACATCACAGAAAATTTCAACTAAGTTGTCCATAGCCTGTTCCCCCTCGGAGCTGTTTTTGGGTCTGCACCAAAACTTTGCTCCTGGAACAGGCTTCTCGTCAATTTCTTATCCAGAATTCGGGTTA
>NZ_LJCS01000187.1:0-978 GCF_001280945.1 Photorhabdus heterorhabditis
AAATTATTTTTGTCAGACGTGAGCAGTCTGACTCCATTTTTTGGGAAAGCTCACAGCAGCAGCTAACGCTGAATAAGGCAAAAAATGTGAAAAGGATATGCTTTATCGGTGAGTCTGTCGCGCTTGGCATGCTTTTCTCTCCTCATACTACGCCCGCCAAAACATTAGCGTATTTATTGAATCAGCATACTGATAGCGAATGGGAAGTTATCGATCTTGCAAAAAGCTGCATGAATGCGGGGGGACTATTGGAGACTTGTAAGGCGAGCTTACAGTTACAACCAGATTATGTGATTATTCTTGCCGGTAATAATTGGTTTTCAGATGTGTTGTTTGAGCATAATCCCCCGCTGGAAAGACGCAGAAATTATGCCAATGTTCTTGCAAATTCGGGTCCTAATGGTATTGCGATTGAATATAAGGAAAAATTGGAAAAGAATGCCGAAATATTGATAAACAGAATAGATGCAATATCTAAGGAAAGCGGTGTTGAATTTATTTTTGCTTTACCGGCAGCCAATTACGCAGATTGGGAACGGAAAACGCCACTTCATTGGTTGGGTAATGGCAAAACTGCTGAGTGGTATGAATTATATCGCCATGCATCACAAGCAATAATGAGTGGGCAGTATGTTGAAGCTTTAGAATTGGGTCTGAGCATGATCGGTATCGATGGCGGCACTGCGGCGACGTCTAACCGTATTGTGGCTAATAGCTTGATTGCGTTAAATCGAGCTGAAGAAGCTAAGCTATATTTAGACGCGGAATGCAGTTATGCGTTAATGTATGATCTTGTAACATCATTTCCAAGTACTCCCTCATTTGTTAAAGAGCGTATTCTCCAACAAAGCGTTGGCATCAAAATTATCGATCTAGAATATTACTTCACTAAGTATTTAGGCACGAGTGTGTTGGATGATTCACTCTTTATTGATTATTGCCATATGACACCAGAAGGTTTTAAAGTTGCGATGTCTT
>NZ_LJCS01000188.1:0-976 GCF_001280945.1 Photorhabdus heterorhabditis
GCGTGTTTAAGGTGTCCAGCGTCAGGTCATGGCCTGCCGTTATTTCGGTGTGACCGTCTTGACCGGCATTCCTGACGTCACTGGCGGTGAGCTGGACGTTATTGATGGCGCTCAGCGACAGGGTGCCGTTATCGTTCTGCACATAAATGCCTGCCGGACGGTCTAACCAGCGGTTAACGTTGTCCCCGCGTACCGTTGATGCACTGGTGATATCGCGGCCTTTCAGGGTCACCCGGTCATCCCCCTGAATCCGGCCGCCCCGATTGGTGAGCGCCTGTTGGGCCGCTAAATCGACTTTGCCGCCGCGAATAAAGCCGCTGTTGGTGAGATTATTGGCGGTCAGTTGGGTGACATCCCGCCCGCTCATCGTGCCGCTGTTAGTGATATCGCCCTGACTGTTGAGCGCCACGGTATTGCCGGCGAGGAGGGCGCCGTCACCGCGCAGGTCACCGGATTTCACCCGGGCGTACACCTGCGGCACTGTCACCACCTCGGTAGTGCCGTCCGGCAACGTGACCGTCTGGTTGGTCAGCCAGATAATATCCGAGGTCAGCAACGCCATCTGCGCCGGACTCAGCGCGACGCCGGGGGTGAGCTGCTGTTCCCTGCCGAAAGCCACCCCGGCATCCATCAGCGCTTTAAACTGGGCTTCATCGTTATTGTAGCCCGGCAGATAGCGCTGACCGGTCAGCTGGGTAATCTGCTCCCGCACCAGCCGCTGTTCGTAGAACCCGTCGCCTAACCGTTTGTGCACCAAAGCCGGGTCATGGGTGAGTTGCTGCTGCATGTAGTCTGACCCCAGCCAGGGTTTGTACTGGGTAAATTTCGGGTCGGTCTCCACCAGATAGCGGCTGTCACTGCCCGGCTGCACGGTATACAGGCTGTTATCCGGTAAGCGGGTATCGGGCGTCACCACGCGTATCACCGGGTCGACTGTTTGTCCTTTGACGGTTTCCGGCGGCAAACTCAGTTCAAA
>NZ_LJCS01000189.1:0-976 GCF_001280945.1 Photorhabdus heterorhabditis
TTTGAACTGAGTTTGCCGCCGGAAACCGTCAAAGGACAAACAGTCGACCCGGTGATACGCGTGGTGACGCCCGATACCCGCTTACCGGATAACAGCCTGTATACCGTGCAGCCGGGCAGTGACAGCCACTATCTGGTGGAGACCGACCCGAAATTTACCCAGTACAAACCCTGGCTGGGGTCAGACTACATGCAGCAGCAACTCACCCATGACCCGGCTTTGGTGCACAAACGGTTAGGTGACGGGTTCTATGAACAGCGGCTGGTGCGGGAGCAGATTACCCAGCTGACCGGCCAGCGCTATCTGCCGGGCTACAATAACGATGAAGCCCAGTTTAAAGCGCTGATGGATGCCGGCGTTGCCTTTGGCAAACAGCAACAGTTGACGCCGGGCGTCGCCCTGAGTCCGGCGCAGATGGCGCTGCTGACTTCGGACATTATCTGGCTGACCAACCAGACGGTCACGCTGCCGGACGGCACTACCGAGGTGGTGACGGTGCCGCAGGTGTACGCCCGGGTGAAATCCGGCGACCTGCGCAGTGATGGCGCCTTGCTGGCCGGGAATACCGTGGCGCTCAACAGTCAGGGCGATATCACCAACAGCGGCACAATTAACGGGCGGGATGTGACTCAACTGACGGCCAACAACCTGACCAACCGCGGCTTTATTCGTGGTGGCAAAGTGGATTTAGCGGCCCAACAGGCGCTCACCAATCGGGGCGGCCGGATTCAGGGGGATGACCGGGTGACCCTGAAAGGCCGCGATATCACCAGCGCCTCGACCGTACGCGGGGATGAAGCTAACCGCTGGCTGGACCGTCCGGCAGGCATTTATGTGCAGAACGATAAGGGCACCCTGTCGCTGAGCGCCATCAATAACGTCCAGCTCACCGCCAGTGACGTCAGGAATGCCGGTCAAGACGGTCACACCGAAATAACGGCAGGCCATGACCTGACGCTGGACACCTTAAACACGC
>NZ_LJCS01000190.1:0-976 GCF_001280945.1 Photorhabdus heterorhabditis
TTTGAACTGAGTTTGCCGCCGGAAACCGTCAAAGGACAAACAGTCGACCCGGTGATACGCGTGGTGACGCCCGATACCCGCTTACCGGATAACAGCCTGTATACCGTGCAGCCGGGCAGTGACAGCCGCTATCTGGTGGAGACCGACCCGAAATTTACCCAGTACAAACCCTGGCTGGGGTCAGACTACATGCAGCAGCAACTCACCCATGACCCGGCTTTGGTGCACAAACGGTTAGGCGACGGGTTCTACGAACAGCGGCTGGTGCGGGAGCAGATTACCCAGCTGACCGGTCAGCGCTATCTGCCGGGCTACAATAACGATGAAGCCCAGTTTAAAGCGCTGATGGATGCCGGGGTGGCTTTCGGCAGGGAACAGCAGCTCACCCCCGGCGTCGCCCTGAGTCCGGCGCAGATGGCGCTGCTGACCTCGGACATTATCTGGCTGACCAACCAGACGGTCACGCTGCCGGACGGCACTACCGAGGTGGTGACGGTGCCGCAGGTTTATGCGCGCGTCCGTCAGGGCGACCTGCGCAGTGATGGCGCCTTGCTGGCCGGGAATACCGTGGCGCTCAACAGTCAGGGCGATATCACCAACAGCGGCACAATTAACGGGCGGGATGTGACTCAACTGACGGCCAACAACCTGACCAACCGCGGCTTTATTCGTGGTGGCAAAGTGGATTTAGCGGCCCAACAGGCGCTCACCAATCGGGGCGGCCGGATTCAGGGGGATGACCGGGTGACCCTGAAAGGCCGCGATATCACCAGCGCCTCGACCGTACGCGGGGATGAAGCTAACCGCTGGCTGGACCGTCCGGCAGGCATTTATGTGCAGAACGATAAGGGCACCCTGTCGCTGAGCGCCATCAATAACGTCCAGCTCACCGCCAGTGACGTCAGGAATGCCGGTCAAGACGGTCACACCGAAATAACGGCAGGCCATGACCTGACGCTGGACACCTTAAACACGC
>NZ_LJCS01000191.1:0-974 GCF_001280945.1 Photorhabdus heterorhabditis
AATCATAGGAGTAAGCGACACCAGTTTCCCAATCCACCTTAACCGTCATCCCCGGTTTCCATTTCTCCGGAGCCCGATAGCAGCAACCACCGCCACCGCCCTGATACGGCCCGATACTATCGATACCGGGATTATCATCCACACTGAACCGGTTAATCGCCCATTTAGTATGGTTAATCGCCTCAATGGTTCCTGCCTGCGCCGGAAACTGGCTACACGCCGCCAGTAACAGGCATAAAACCGACCATTTAACTCGGTGTTTTTTCATCTTTCTCTCCTTCAATAAGGCATAATCTGGCTTTGAGATACCTGTCGGCATTATTTCGGACATACTGTCGGCTCCTTCATTTCTAACGGTTCTTTAATCGGGTAGTTTGGGCTACCGTAGGCGTCACAAGAGGTCGTGACTTTAATCTGATCACAGGGCAAGAAATGCACCGTAATCCCGCAGGTATCTCCCCCATTCTGATAATAAGGCACCGGCACTACCTGGCTATGCTGCCGTTTCTGGGCATTTATTTTTCTATCCCATTCCAAATACTTCTCGTCGTTTTCATACCCGGGAAAATCGTCGGAGAAAGCGACACCGGTTTCCCAATCCACCTTAACCGTCATCCCCGGTTTCCATTTCTCCGGAGCCCGATAGCAACAGCCACCGCCACCGCCCTGATATGGCCCGATACTATCGATACCGGGATTATCATCCACACTGAACCGGTTAATCGCCCACTTGGTATGGTTAATCGCGATAATCACGCCGGCCTGCGCCGGAAACTGGCTACACGCCGCCAGTAACAGGCATAAAACCGACCATTTAACTCGGTGTTTTTTCATCTTTCTCTCCTTTAATAAGGCATAATCTGGCTTTGAGATGCCTGTCGGCATTATTTCGGACATACTGTCGGCTCCTTCATTTCTAACGGTTCTTTAATCGGATAATTGGGACTATTGTAGGTAGCACAGGACGTCGTCAC
>NZ_LJCS01000192.1:0-936 GCF_001280945.1 Photorhabdus heterorhabditis
GTGTATAACCGGTGGTGTCTTTCCCCTGCGAGGTTTTGGTGCCGCCGATGCCAAGCTTGTTCCGTTTTTTCTTTTTGACGTACCAGCGGGTCTGGCTGCCGGTCTCCGTGGTGATGCGTTCCCCCTGCGTCGCCATATTGTGTAGTTCGCCAATATTGCCCGCCAGTGCGCCGCCGGCGACGATTTGGCTGTCGTGATTGGTCACCTGCGCGCTATTGAGCGTCAGATTGCCGCCGGCCAGCATTTTACCGGGGTCACTGTGTGTGACCTGCGTTTCCCTGACGGTCCGGGTGTACTGATATTCATCAAAGTTATCGCTGCGGCTACCATCCGGCATGATGGCCTCGTGCACGCCGTATTTGTTGTGGTGAGAAGTGTCCACCTGTGACCAGTCATAGCGGGTGGTCTGGCCGCGCAATACCGCGTCGTGATGCGGCGATTTTTCCGTTTCGACGACCTGAGTCACCAACCCGGCGTTGGTGTTGTTAATCTGGTCAGCATTAATGGTCAAATGGCGCCCGGCTTCCATCGTCGCCGCGTGATTATTGAGCACCCGGGCCTGACCGGTCGCGGACAAGGTGTTATCCAGCTGGCCGCCGATGTGCATGTCGCCCACGCTGTCAATCTGCGCATGATGCTGGTTGTTGAGCGTGCCGGTGCCGATATCCAGCTGGTCCCGCGCCGCAATCACGGCGGCTTTGCCGTCCTGTGCGGTGTTATTCAGGGTCCCCGTCTGGAGGGCGAGCTGGTCCCCGTAAATCCGTCCGGTGCCGGTGTTGGTCAGGGTGTTAGCCGTGAGATGGGTTAAGCCGCCGTCTATCAGTCCCGTATTATTCAGGGTGTCGTGAACATTAACCTGCGTTTTCCCGGCGCTGATTTCCGCGGTCTGAGTATTGGTAAGGTTTTTGGCGGTCAGCTGCACGGTTTGCCCGGCGA
>NZ_LJCS01000193.1:0-936 GCF_001280945.1 Photorhabdus heterorhabditis
TCGCCGGGCAAACCGTGCAGCTGACCGCCAAAAACCTTACCAATACTCAGACCGCGGAAATCAGCGCCGGGAAAACGCAGGTTAATGTTCACGACACCCTGAATAATACGGGACTGATAGACGGCGGTTTGACCCATCTCACGGCTAACACCCTGACCAACACCGGCACCGGACGGATTTACGGGGACCAGCTCGCCCTCCAGACGGGGACCCTGAATAACACCGCACAGGACGGCAAAGCTGCGGTCATTGCGGCCCGTGACCGGCTGGATATCGGCACCGGCACGCTCAACAACCAGCATCATGCGCAGATTGACAGCGTGGGCGACATGCGCATCGGCGGCCAGTTGGATAATACCCTGAAAGCTACCGGTCAGGCGCGTGAGCTCAATAACCACGCGGCGACAATAGAAGCCGGGCGTCATTTGACCATTAATGCCGACCAGATTAACAACACCAACGCCGGGTTGGTGACTCAGGTCGTCGAAACGGAAAAATCGCCCCATCACGACGCGGTATTGCGCGGCCAGACCACCCGCTATGACTGGTCACAGGTGGACACTTCTCACCACAACAAATACGGCGTGCACGAGGCCATCATGCCGGATGGCAGCCGCAGCGATAACTTTGATGAATATCAGTACACCCGGACCGTCAGGGAAACGCAGGTCACACACAGTGACCCCGGTAAAATGCTGGCCGGCGGCAATCTGACCCTCAATAGCGCGCAGGTGACCAATCACGACAGCCAAATCGTCGCCGGCGGCGCACTGGCGGGCAATATTGGCGAACTGCATAATATCGCCACCCAGGGGGAACGCATCACCACGGAGACCGGCAGCCAGACCCGCTGGTACGTCAAAAAGAAAAAACGGAACAAGCTTGGCATCGGCGGCACCAAAACCTCGCAGGGGAAAGACACCACCGGTTATACAC
>NZ_LJCS01000194.1:0-926 GCF_001280945.1 Photorhabdus heterorhabditis
GTCTGTACCGCGCTGTTGATGGCGCCGCCTGCCGTGCCACTGAGCGCCACGGTTAAGCCGCTTTGCTTTTGTTCGGTTTTCGTCAGGGTGGTGTGATGATTTTCCGCACTGGTGATACTGACGCTCTGACCGGTGAGGGTCAGGTCCTTTTTCGCGACGATATCACTGCCATGAATGTTGAGCTGGTCACCGGCGTTGAGGGTGACATGACCCTGACTGCTGCCCACCGTGCTGCCTTTGGTCAGCTGGCTGTCACGGTCGGTGGTGACTTTCTGGCTGGCTTTGCCAACGGTAAAACCAATCCCGCCGGTACCCATCAGGCCGGATTGTTTCTCCTGCCGCAAATGGGTTTCATCGTGCGCTTCCGCCGCGGTGGTGACGGTGAGCTGATGACCGGCGCTCAGGCTGACATCCTGCGTGCCCGCCACATTGCTGCCGCGGATATTGAGGTCGTTGCCAGCCTGGAGAGTGACCTTATCGCCACTGAAGGTGGTGCTCAGCGCCTGCCGGTCATGCACTTCATCGTGGGTTTCCACTGACGATTTCGCCAGCCAGCCTTGGCTGGTCTGTTTGCTGTGCTCGACTAAGTCGGAGGAGGCCGTCCCGGTGGTCAGCGTCAGGTTATGCCCGGCCTGCGCCGTCAGTGGCTGACCGGCGTTGACATGAGCGGCGGTGGCCTTGAGGTCATGCCCGGCCTGCAGGGTCACCTCACCGGCGCCGGTTATCTGGCTGCCGATATCGGTCTGTTGGGTCAGGTGGCGGGTGTTACCGCCGCCCCAGTCGCCGCTTTCGGTACGTCGCGTGTTTAAGGTGTCCAGCGTCAGGTCATGGCCTGCCGTTATTTCGGTGTGACCGTCTTGACCGGCATTCCTGACGTCACTGGCGGTGAGCTGGACGTTATTGATGGCGCTCAGCGACAGGGTGCC
>NZ_LJCS01000195.1:0-923 GCF_001280945.1 Photorhabdus heterorhabditis
TAGGTAGTGTCCCTTAATTATATAATCTCCGGCAAAAGAGTCGAATACAGCCTAATTTCACCATCGACAGATAGTTTCGTGCTGTTTTTTCATAGCGTGTTGCAATACGTCGATTACCTTTCAAAAAACCAAAACAGCGTTCGACAACATTACGGTCACAATAAGCCTGTTCATCAAATTGTGTACGACCATCACTATTCCCTTTTTCATTGATTTTATAAGGAATAATGCTCTTTATTCTCAATTTGCGCAGGTAACCGCGGAGTTTTCTTCCCGAATAGCCTTTATCTGCCAACACCGCTTTGCCACGCCGTTTCATAAAACCATTCTTGCGTTGGACGCCAATGCCATCGAGCAAAGGAATAGCCGTTTGACTTTCATGGGCCTGGCCTGCCGTCAACATCAGGTTGAGTGGGAAGCCCTTTCCGTCAGTTGCCAGGTGGATTTTGGTGCCATAACCACCGCGTGAGCGACCCAACGCATGATCGTCAGCGATATCGGGATGTTTTTTTTCGCCCCGGCAGCATCTTTACTGGCACGAACATGGCTGCCATCCAGACAAATTTCAGACCAGTCTATGAGGCATTTTTCATCCAGAATGGACAGTAATCGGTTAAATATCTTATTGATAATGCCTGATTTTGACCAACGGTTAAATCGGTTATAAACCGTTTTCCAGGGACCGTAGCGTTCAGGCAAATCGCGCCACGGCGCACCTGAACATAACACCCAGAACATCCCATTCATCACACTGCGGTGTTCAACATGTGGACGTCCTGCCTGCCCTGAACGTACAGGGGGCAAACAAGATTCTATCAATATCCAAGCATCATCAGAAATGTCGTAACGTGCCACTATTTTGTTCCTGCATCGAAATCAATCAGATAATAATACTATTAATTGATATTAAGGGACACAGCCTA
>NZ_LJCS01000196.1:0-914 GCF_001280945.1 Photorhabdus heterorhabditis
GTATGTAAAAGAATATCCTGGGCGTCACCTAATACCTATGTAAAAAACATTAAGCTATGTGATTAATATTATTGTGTTTAATTTCTTCATAACTGGGTGAATTATGGTAAATAAAAAAAAGATCCTACATATTATAGGCGCTTTTTCTTTTATTATTCTAACGTTATTTACTTTTTTTTCTAGCGGAGAAAATTTAATTTCCTTAGTTAAAATGGAAGATAAAATAATATTCTCAGGTCCTGTTTTTATGCTATTTTTTGCTTTTCCTTTCCTTTCATACTTTATAGTTTCTGTTATTTTCCTTAATATAAAAAATCGCTGGCCAAAACATCACGATAATTTTATTAAATGTTTTGGGATGATAACTATCATCTCATTTTTTTCGAGTTTCCCCCTATCTTTTTATGTGGATTATAAATTAAAAAGTGAGAATTATTTGGTATGTAAAAGAATATCCTGGGCGTCACCTAATACCTATGTAAAAGACATTAAACTATGTGATTAATATTATTGTGTTTAATTTCTGCATAACTGGAGGGGTTATGATAAATAAAAAAAAGATTATGCATATCATCAGCGCTTTTACTATTTTTATTTTAGCGCTATCAGGTTTCTTTTTGACTGGGGGAAATTTAATTTCCTTAGTTAAAATGGAAGATAAAATAACATTCTCAGGTCCTGTTTTTATAATATTTTTTTCTTTTCCTTTTCTTTCATACCTTATAGTTTCTGTTATTTTCCTTAATATAACAAATCGCTATCCGAAACATTACGATAGTTTAATTAACTATTTTTTGGTGATAGCTATTGTTTCATTTATTTTAAGTTTACCCCTATCTTTTTATGTGGATTATAAATTAAAAAGTGAGAATTATTTGGTATGTAAAAGAATATCCTGGGCGTCACCTAATACC
>NZ_LJCS01000197.1:0-909 GCF_001280945.1 Photorhabdus heterorhabditis
AACGTACCCGGATTCAATCCGACTATTGGCGCACCATGCTGGCTGACGCGCCGGTTCTGCTGGATCTACCTACTGACCGGCCCCGTCCGCCTGAGCAGTCGTTTGCCGGACATGTCGTGCCGGTTGTTTTGGATGCAGAGTTAACGGCAGCCCTGAAACGCCTGAGTGAACAGCACGGTGTCACATTATTTATGACGCTGTTGTCCGCCTGGTCGATAGTCCTGTCGCGCCTGTCAGGTCAGGAAGATGTGGTGATAGGCACGCCGAGTGCCGGTCGTGGTCGTCAGGAAGTGGAACCGTTGATCGGATTCTTTGTGAATACGCTGGCGTTGCGTATGGATTTATCGGGTGAGCTGACCGTGACGGAATTACTGGCGCGTGTACGGCAAACCGCCTTAGCGGCACAGGAGCATCAGGATTTACCGTTTGAGCAGGTGGTGGAAATTGTGCAGCCGCCGCGCCGACTGGCGCATACGCCGTTGTTCCAGGTGATGTTTGCCTGGCAGAACAATGAAAATACGGAATGGAAACTGCCGGGGCTGGATGTATCAGCAGTCGATCAGGTCCTTGATGTTGCCAAGTTTGATCTTGATCTTAGCTTGTCGGAAGAGGCGGGCGGGATTGTGGGTACGCTGGGTTATGCCACCGCGCTGTTTGATCAACCGACCATAGAACGGCAGGTGGGATATCTGCACACGGTACTGCAAGCCATGGTTGCTTATGCTCAACAGCGGATCGGGGAAATCAATATCCTGTCCCCGGCAGAGCGCAGGTTGTTACTGGAAACCTGGAATGCGACGGAAACGGCGTACCCTGACCCGTGGTGTGTTCACCAATTGTTTGAACAGCAGGTAGAGAAAACCCCGGACGCGACGGCGTTAGAGTATGAAACGCAGACGCTCAGTTATG
>NZ_LJCS01000198.1:0-882 GCF_001280945.1 Photorhabdus heterorhabditis
ACGACGGCGGCCAGTTAGTGGCGCGGGAAATCCACCTCACCACACCGGATTTATCCAACCAGCAGGGAAAAATTAACCAGACCGGCAGCGGTGAACTGACGCTCCATACCCGCACCCTGAATAACCAGGAGGGGACCGTGTTCAATCAGGGGACATTGACCCTCACCACTGACCGGCTTAATAACCGTCAGGGCACGATTGCCAGTCAGGGCGAGGACCTGCATCTCACCGCGCATCAGGCCGATAACACCCAGGGGACGGTGCAACTGGCAGGCAACGGACAATTGTCGCTCAATACCCAACGGTGGCGGGGTGATAAGGGCAAACTGCTCACCAACGGGGTCCTGACGATACAGGCCGGTGAACTGCAACTCAACCAGGCCGAGACTCAGGCCGGGCAGATAACCCTCAACGCCGACACCCTGAGCCATCAAGGCGGCGTGATGCAACAACAGGGTAAAGACACGCTGTCCCTCACCACCCGGCGGCTGGATAACCAGCGCGGCACCCTTGCGGGCAACGGCAACCTGAACCTGAAAGCAACGACCGTCGATAATCGTCACGGCAACATCGTGGCCGCCGAAAAAGGTTCGCTGACACTGGCGGTCAAAGACACGCTGGATAATCAGTCAGGCCGGCTGGAAGCGGGCCACGCGCTCCAGCTCAGGGCATCCCAACTGGATAATCGCCGGGGGAGCATTGTGGCAACCGGGGACAGCGCCACCCTCACCGTTGACAAAACCCTTCAAAACGCTCACGGCCATCTTGAAGCCAAAACCCGACTGACTACGACCAGCCAGACGTTGGATAACACCCAGGGTGTGTTGCTGGCGCAACACATTGACAGCCAGACCACAGGCCATTCCTTCACCAATACCGCCG
>NZ_LJCS01000199.1:0-880 GCF_001280945.1 Photorhabdus heterorhabditis
AAAATCTATGGTCGCCCTCGTTTTTGCAACACTCATTTTGATGAATTTTGGGCTTGCTTAAATCTATCCGGCGTCACTATAGGCAAGGAACCTGCGCCTCGATGAGTTCCGCGCCTGATGAACCTTAAAAGTGTGTCGGCTTCAAGGAGCCAATTTTTACGCCAGGTTTCTCATCAGGCCGGTAGGCCGTTCATGTCATCAATTATCAGTCTTCGCAAAACCTGTGGGGTCTCGTTTCAAATTTGTTCACAATAGGCTTGATTTAAGCTTCAAATACCGTGTGTTTTGTCGTAATAGCCCAGGCTATCCGGGCAAGTTTATTAGCCAATGCACAGGCCACAATATTAGAATGCTTTCGTTCAAGTTGCTGCTTAACCCAGTCAGCCAGTTTGCCCTTTCTATGCTCAATATGCATTATGAATGTTCGGGCACAGAGCACCAACAGTTGCCGGAGTGTTTTGTTACCCCGTTTACTGATCCCCAATAAGGTTGTCTTTCCTCCGGTACTGTACTGGCGGGGCACCAATCCCGTCGAGGCTGAAAAATCCCGGCTGTGTGCGTATTGTTTCCCATCGCCCAGTTGTGAGGAAAGCACACTCGCCGTGATGGGGCCAATGCCGGGGATCGTCATCAGCCGTTGTCCGATATCATCCTGAGCAATCTCCTGTGATAGAGCAGTTTCAATTTCGGTGATTTGCTCAACCAGATAGTGATAATGTGCCTGTAACCGCAGTAATACCTGCACCAGATAAGGAGGAAGTTCATGTTCAGCCAGCACAGCAGAGAGCCGTTTTATCACGGCAATCCCCTTGGGCATGCTGAGACCAAATTCAAGCAGGAAAGCCTGCATCTGATTGGTGGTTTTGACTTTATCCCGGAC
>NZ_LJCS01000200.1:0-876 GCF_001280945.1 Photorhabdus heterorhabditis
TCGCCGGTTTTAAGCCCGGCTTTGCCAACCGAACCCTGGCTTACCGCCTGCCGGAGAAACAACTGAAAGCCGGCGCAGCTATCCGGGCCCGGTTGCAAGCGGTGGGCCTGATGCGGGAGTCAGGTCACGAACACTTTAGCGGCTCGCTCGTGATACCGGTACTCGACAGCCACGGGCAGGTACAGGAAATCTATGGCCGGAAAATCATCCAGCGCCTGCGGGCGGGGACCCCGAAACATCTCTACCTGCCCGGCGAACACCGCGGCGTGTGGAATGAAGCCGCCATGATAGCGTCCAAATCGCTTATCCTGTGTGAGTCGTTAATCGATGCCATGTCGTTCTGGGTGGCGGGATACCGGAACGTGACTGCCGCTTACGGCGTCAATGGCTTTACCCCCGACCACTGGCAGGCACTGCAACGGCATCAGGTCAGGCAGGTGCTGATTGCCTTCGATAATGACCCCGCCGGCAATGAGGCGGCGGTGAAACTGGCCGCAGACCTGACCGCCGCCGGCATGACCGTGTTCCGGGTGGTGTTCCCCGAAGGCATGGATGCCAACGGCTATCTGTGTCAGGTCGCCGAGCCCGAACCGGCATTCGGGTTATTGCTGGATGGCGCGGTGCCGATGTATGAGCCGGCGCAGAAAACCGACACCGAAGCACCGGGCGCACCGGCAGCGCCGTCGTCCCCGGCAACGGAACCCCCTGTTGCTTTAGCCGCTGAGCGGGCAACAAGACCGCTGTCTTTACCCGGAGTCGTGTGGGAGACCGGGCCAAACGGTGAAATCATCGTCTCACTGGGTCCGCTGCGCTGGTGTGTTCGCGGGCTGGCTCAGGTCAGAGCCGGGGCCGCCGTCATGAAAGTCAATGCGCAGG
>NZ_LJCS01000201.1:0-829 GCF_001280945.1 Photorhabdus heterorhabditis
TGTTGTGGTCAATAAAAATTGGTCACTAGCTTAGAGTTTTCCCAAAATAATCGTTCTGATTCGTTGGGTGTCAACCCATTGTTGTACCCATGGGGGCGAAGCTGGCTATAATAACCCGTTATATAATTCGTGATTGAACGAAAGGCTTCTCTAAAATCTGAATATCCTTCTTCAGGAACCCATTCACTTTTTAAGCTCCTAAAAAAGCGCTCCATTGGGCTATTATCCCAGCAATTACCTCGGCGGCTCAGGCTTTGTTTGATACCATAACGCCACAATAACCGTCTGAACGCTTTGCGGGTATAGTGGCTACCTTGATCACTGTGAAACATGACCCCTTGTGGCTTCCTCCTTGATTCAAACGCCATTTCCAACGCTCTCTTTGTCAACTCAGAGTTGGCAGAGAAAGACATCGCCCAACCAATGGGCTTACGAGCAAACAGGTCAAGTACGACGGCCAGATAGGCCCAACATTTACCTGTCCAGATATAGGTCACATCACCACACCAAACTTGATTGGGCTCGGTGACCGTGAACTGACGGTCAAGATGGTTAGGAATATCAAGATGTTCTTGTTCCTGACGTGAATAGCGGTGTTTTGGCTGCTGACGACGGACCAGCACCAGTTCAGCCATTAATTTTCCTGCCCGCCATCGGCCTAATGGTATGCCTTTGGCGGTCACCATGGCGGCAATCGTTCGTGTGCCGGCGGAGCCGTTGCCCTCGTTAAACGCTTCACGGACTAAAATTTTTAACCTGATGTGCTCAGTATCGGGCTTTTTCACTCGATGGCGCCAGGCCTGATAGCTGCTACGATAAACCCCGAACA
>NZ_LJCS01000202.1:0-810 GCF_001280945.1 Photorhabdus heterorhabditis
CCAAAGGGGTAATGGATATTGCGGCAACCGGCGGTTTTCTCTATGCGCAGGCCATGGAAGAAACCTATAAAAGTGAAGAAACGCGGAAACGCTGTCAAGGTTTCGGCCCCATAAAGTCGTGTAAAGTCTTTGGGTCTAAAACAGAACATAAAACACAAATCAGGAAGACCAACAAAGTCACAGAATTGACTGCCGGGGGGGATATTACCCTGAGGGCAAAAGATGACGTGACATTGGAAGCGAGTCGGCTAGAAACCGGTAAAAACGCGAAAATCACCAGCCAGACCGGGAAAGTGAACTTCCGGGCCATGCCCAATACCGCTTTTGAGCAGACTGTCGCGACATCAAAAGGCTTTTTTATTACGCACCACGATAAAGGCCACAGTGAGACAACCTGGGCCATCCCGTCCGTGCAGGTGGGCGGTACACTGACCGTGGAGGCAGCAGCCGGTATCAGTGCGGATGTGAAAGTGAAAGACGAGCAGTTACTGGAAGACACGCTGGCAGTACTGGGTCACACCCCGGGTACGGAATGGTTAAAAAACCTTCAAGGCCGCAATGATGTCCAGTGGGATCAGGTTAAGGACGCTTACAGTAGTTGGGACAAAAAAAGCACAAGCTTAAACCCCGTAGTGGGTGCGGTGATTGCGATTGCGGTGGCGGCGGTCACGGCGGGTTCGGGTCTGGCGGCCTGGGCGGGAAGTGGTGCCGTGGGGGCGACAGGCGCTACGGGAGCCACGGCGAGCGCGGTTTATGGGGCGGCTTATGGCGGAATGATCGGGTTGACCTCGCAGGCGGCGGTGGCCTTAG
>NZ_LJCS01000203.1:0-804 GCF_001280945.1 Photorhabdus heterorhabditis
ATGACTACCTGATAAGACAGAGAAACAGATTGTGGCAAAGAAAGAAAAACGGCCTCACCATGACGCGTTATTCAAGCATTTTTTAACGCAGCCCGAAACGGCCAGGGAGTTTTTATCCCTTTATCTGCCCGAAGAGATCCAGTTGTTGTGTGATTTAGCCACATTGAAACTGGAGCCCGGCAGTTTTGTAGACCGGCATTTACGTCAACTGCACAGTGATGTGCTGTACTCGGTTGAAACGGCCCGGGGGCAGGGCTATATCTATTGTCTGATTGAACATCAGTCTACCCCTGACCCGTTGATGGCCTGGCGGCTGATGTATTATGCCATGTCAGCTATGGCGGCCCACCTGAAAAAAGGCCATACCGAACTCCCTTTGGTGATGCCTCTGCTGTTTTATCATGGTGAGGTTCGTCCATATCCTTACTCAAACCGGTGGCTGGATTGTTTTACGCTCCCTGAACAGGCGGCCCGCTTATACCGTCAGGCGTTTCCGTTGGTGGATGTCAGTGTGCTCAGTGATGAAGAGATCCTGACGCATAAAGGCGTTGCCCTGATGGAACTGGTGCAAAAACATATTCGCTGCCGGGATATGCTGGAATGGATACCCCAATTGGTGGAACTCTTGAATGCAGGGTATAATACAACCGAACAGCGCAATGTGGTATTAAGCTATATTTTACTGAATGGGCATACGCTGGATCTCTCACACTTTGTCCATCAACTGATTGAACAATCTCCGGAGCATGAAACGATGTTGATGACTATTGCAGAACAGCTTGAACAAAAAGGGCGCGAGCAAGG
>NZ_LJCS01000204.1:0-795 GCF_001280945.1 Photorhabdus heterorhabditis
GTGTATAACCGGTGGTGTCTTTCCCCTGCGAGGTTTTGGTGCCGCCGATGCCAAGCTTGTTCCGTTTTTTCTTTTTGACGTACCAGCGGGTCTGGCTGCCGGTCTCCGTGGTGATGCGTTCCCCCTGGGTGGCGATATTATGCAGTTCGCCAATATTGCCCGCCAGTGCGCCGCCGGCGACGATTTGGCTGTCGTGATTGGTCACCTGCGCGCTATTGAGGGTCAGATTGCCGCCGGCCAGCATTTTACCGGGGTCACTGTGTGTGACCTGCGTTTCCCTGACGGTCCGGGTGTACTGATATTCATCAAAGTTATCGCTGCGGCTGCCATCCGGCATGATGGCCTCGTGCACGCCGTATTTGTTGTGGTGAGAAGTGTCCACCTGTGACCAGTCATAGCGGGTGGTCTGGCCGCGCAATACCGCGTCGTGATGGGGCGATTTTTCCGTTTCGACGACCTGAGTCACCAACCCGGCGTTGGTGTTGTTAATCTGGTCAGCATTAATGGTCAAATGGCGCCCGGCTTCCATCGTCGCCGCGTGGTTATTGAGCACCCGGGCCTGACCGGTCGCGGACAAGGTGTTATCCAGCTGGCCGCCGATGTGCATGTCGCCCACGCTGTCAATCTGCGCATGATGCTGGTTGTTGAGCGTGCCGGTGCCGATGTCAAGCTGGTCCCGCGCCGCAATCACGGCGGCTTTGCCGTCCTGTGCGGTGTTATTCAGGGTCCCCGTCTGGAGGGCGAGCTGGTCCCCGTAAATCCGTCCGGTGCCGGTGTTGGTCAGGGTGTTAGCCG
>NZ_LJCS01000205.1:0-791 GCF_001280945.1 Photorhabdus heterorhabditis
AACTTAAAACCCCGCAGTTTCAGCAATGCCAGCGGCCCCCGGCCCACTTCCGTGCGCAAAATCCACGTCAGCGGTAAACCATCCGGCGCCACAAACGTTAACCGATAGCGGCTCTCATCCAGCCTCTCCACCTTCGCCCCCTCCAGCCAGCGGATCAGCCCCCAGTTCCCCTCATAATCCCCAAATAAACGTGACCCCGCATTCACACTGGTCCAGGTCAGCATTACCCCCGGTCTGTACGTCTCCCCCGGCCAGCGAAAACTCTGCCAGCTTTCCATCTGGTTAAAATAACGCAGTTTCTGCCCGTCTATCGTCAGGTCGGTTTCCACCACATCCCGTACCGCTCTCGCCCGCAACTCAAAGCGCAAGCCCTGACTGCCATCCGTAAACAATACATCCGATAACTGACTGAGCTGATTCACCGCTTTCAAAAACTGGGGGTTAATCGGTAATCCCTGACCCTTGACGCTGTCCGGCACCCAGTGGTTGCCCTCTTTATGCAGTATCCCGCCTAACTGACGGTTCAGAAACTGTTCTATCCGCCCCGAATCCGACCGGATAAACTGCCCCAGCATCGGTAACGACACTTCACTATCCCCACCCGCAAACGGGTAACGCCCGGTAAAAGCGCTATTCCAGTTATCCACTATCGCCGTCTGCCACTGCCTATTCAGATTCGCCGCTGCCGGTTTCAGTATCCCCTGCCACGCCTGCGTTAACGGCTGCACAAACAGCGTCTGCCCCAGGCCCTGCCATTGTCCCCCCAGACTGGCCGCGACCAGACGCCCATA
>NZ_LJCS01000206.1:0-720 GCF_001280945.1 Photorhabdus heterorhabditis
TTAGTTCGGGTGAATTTTTTACGCAGCAACGCTTTTCCTGATTGATCCTGACAATGGATATGAAAGGAATGCTTGCCAAGATCGATGCCAATCAATGCGATAGTGTTCATGATGGTGGCCTCTTAAATAAAAAATAAATCACACGCTGTCAATATATTGCTAACAGGGTGAGGGCGGCCATCTCATTAGTGCGGGGCATTTATGTAGCAAAGCAGCTAATGCATTAATCAGCTCACGACTGAGTTAAATACTCAATACGATTGCCTGGCTTTTCATGCTACCGGCAATGGTGGAACAAGCATGGAGAAATTGGCTAAGGACGGCGAATTAGTTTGTGTTTTAGATATTACATTAACAGAAATTGCCGATCTGTTATTTGGGGGTGTTTTGGGTTGTCCTGACACACGTTTAGACGTCATTGCAAAAAAAGCTATTCCGTGGGTCGGCAGTGCTGGTGCTTTGGACATAGTTAACTTTGGTGCAAAGGACACTATTCCAGAACGCTACAGCAACAGGCTGTTTTTTGAGCATAACTCTCAGGTGACATTGATGCGAACCACACCTGAAGAAAACTATCAGCTTGGTATCTGGATCAGGGCGCGAGCATACTTTTTTAACGCCTATTGAAAGTAGAGTAATGACATGATCTAATCACGCTTATTTCTCTTCAGATAGCTCAATGATGACTCTGATTGAACACCTCGCCGTTGTTAAAGAAAC
>NZ_LJCS01000207.1:0-707 GCF_001280945.1 Photorhabdus heterorhabditis
AAATTACAGCGAACGGAAAGGCTGTAATAAATAAAAGATGAGATTAAAATAAATAAATAAATTGAAAACATTAATGGAATTCCATATGCTTTCTCACTGAAAAACATACCTGAAATTATAAATAAAAAAATCGGAGTGAAAAATAATAATGGCATAGCGATTTCTTCAGCTATAAGTAATAGATAATGACAAAAACAATCTGTTTTACTTTGGTATTTATCATAAACATCAGGGTCATCTTTATATAGCATAATAAAGTTTCTTTTCATCTTAAGTAATTCTTTTAAGGTGAAGCCACTATTTAATATTAATTTTCTTAAGTCAGTTAGGTTCATTTATTTAGGTTCGATTTCATTTTATAATTAGTTATTTTTATCATGTTTTATTGATGAACTCAAGGGTTAAATTTACTTTTTATTTTAAAGCGAATATAGAATATTGCTAATTTTAATCCTGTGATAGGATTGCATCTAACAGAAAAGCTATAATAAATTAAGAAAAAAATTGTAAAGAATAAGTAAGTAGATGTCATTAATGGAATGCTGTATGCTTTTTCACTGAAAAACATACCTGATATTATAAATAAACAAACTGAATTCAACAGTATTAACGGTGTAGCTAATTCTTCAGCTATAAGTAATAGATAATGACAAAAACAATCTGTTTTACTTTGGTATTTATCATAAACATCAGGGTCATCTTTATAT
>NZ_LJCS01000208.1:0-698 GCF_001280945.1 Photorhabdus heterorhabditis
GCCGGTGGCGGGGACGATAAGATTTTCGGCGGTGTGGGTGACGACGTGATCGAAGTGGGTCACGGGAGTGCAACGATTGATGGGGACGGTGGAGTCAATATAGTCAGCCTGCACGGTAACCACGGCGACTACCAAATTACCCGTACCGACGGAGGATATGTAGTGGCTGACAAGGTCGCCGGGCGTGACGGCACGGTCACGCTGAAAAATATCCAGAAACTCAATTTCGCGGATATTTCGGCGGTGGATTTACAAACACCCAATGCGATGCCTGTCGAGGATGTCCTCACTCACGATAAAGACGGCAAGGTTTTTGATCGTACTCAGCCTCATCTGATTGCCGCCGACAGTCTGTTGGCTAACGATCAACCCCTTAACAGTCAGGGTGCCCTGCGCATTGCCAATGTTGGGGAGGCGATAGGCGGTACGGTCAGCCTCACCGCTCAGGGCGATGTCTTGTTTACGCCGGAGGCAGATTACACCGGTGTCATTAGCTTTAAATATGGTGTCACTGATGCAGCCGGTAATCCGTCAGCGTCGGTCGTCGATCTGCGCAGTGGGGAAACCGCGCCGATGCGCGCCGTGGCGACATTACTGACCCCGGAAGTCCCGCTTGATCCCTTGACGGCTCAGCAATGGTATCTGAGTGATGCCAACATTCTGCCGGTCTGGAAGGACTACACCGGTAAGGGCGTACG
>NZ_LJCS01000209.1:0-698 GCF_001280945.1 Photorhabdus heterorhabditis
TCAGCCATTACGCCTGACTGCGCTCATTCCACGCATCCGAGTGAATGATGTTGCCGTCTTTGTACGTCCAGGTGATTTTTTCGTAGCGGAACTCAACCTGTTCCAGATGGTTGTGTTTCTCTTTGGCAGGATCTTTGATGTCATGCATCAGCGGTGCCACTTTCACCACCTTCACGTTCTCCAGTCGGGTGTTGAAATATTCCTTCTCCTGACCCGCGTCATCAATTTTGTACCACTTGATTTCCGCTGATTTCAGGGTTTGGCCAGAGGTGACCGCTTTATACAAATAAGGGCTTGAAGAATCGACTTCTTTAGTGAACACTAGCGGCGCGTGCACGCGGGTTCCGGTCAGCTTGCCAGTATTGTTGTCCGTCGGGATATGCAGCGCATGTTCCAGCGCCACAATTTCGATGCTGCCTTCTCGGTTCTGTACATCCACAGACCCTTTGATGTCCGCACCGCCGTCATCTTTCAACCACAAATAAGCGGGGATAGCCATAAATATTACTCCTGTTTTTGAGTGTGTGAGGTCGCCTGCACCGGCGACGTTGTTGTTGATAAAGAGCCTGACACTTGTTGCAGTCGCTGGCAGGCGACTGCGTTAGGTACCAGACGGATTTCAACTCTGCGGTTGGCAGCACGCCCCGCAGCCGTTGAATTGGTGGCGACCGGCCGCGTTGCACCTTCGCCTTGGACGG
>NZ_LJCS01000210.1:0-686 GCF_001280945.1 Photorhabdus heterorhabditis
GCGGGGAAGTCAGGGTAAATGAGGCGTCCTGCATCAGCATCTGCGCCGGCGCAATCGCCTTCTCCGGGCTGGTAAATTCAATGGTGTAGCAAAAAGGCTGGCTTAAATATTCCTGTCCGGTAAACGCCAGCACATCCAGCGGTGCCGTGTTATTCCAGACTTTCAGCCGATAGCGACTGTGATCAAAGATGACCACTGGCGTTGAAGGGATCATGGCTGACTCTCCGTTTCAATGCGGGTCAGGATGATTTCAGCCTGTGCCCATATCTGGCAGAGTACCGCTGCCGCGTTCAATGTCTGCGCGCAATAGGGATTTAAGCGACACAATAATGAAGTTGATACCGTATCCATATAAAGTTCCGGTGTTAATAAGAGGTCAGGCCACATTCAAGAAATAAACCGTTTTGCCATCGCTATCGCATGGCTGAATCTCATCCGTGATTTTTTGCTCAGAATGTGCCCGTCCCCGGGGATTAAAATGGTTAGTCTGGAAGGCTCGCCTACCCAGTACCCGCGATCAACCGGCGCAGCAATAACGCCGCACCGGTTGGATTAAATGGCTGCCATTCCTCCGACATAGCAGCCGATCAGCCATTACGCCTGACTGCGCTCATTCCACGCATCTGAGTGAATGATGTTGCCGTCTTTGTACGTCCAGGTGATTTTTTCGTAGCGGAACTCAACCT
>NZ_LJCS01000211.1:0-664 GCF_001280945.1 Photorhabdus heterorhabditis
GATCGAGTAGGAGGCGGGATCACTCCCGCCGTCCTCTCACACCACCGTACATGCGGTTCCGCATACGGCGGTTCATGTTAACGCTGGAACTGCCGTTGCTGTTCCACCAGTGATATTAAGCCATGCCCTCTGAACCACGCTGTCTTTATTGCCTGATTCATGTGACTGGCCCCCGAGTTCCACCATGCTCCGTGGTTGTTATATGCTGAGAGCTTTGCACGATCCTTACTCAGGCCCGCTCTTTGCAGCAGCTTCGCACGGGTTCGCGGTTTCTTCCACTGCCGCCACAGCTGGCAACGCAGTTTCCGTCTGATCCACCCGTCCAGCTCCTCCAGTATTCCCCTGACTTCTGTCAGTCTGAAGTAGCTTATCCAGCCTCGCAGCACTGGCGTCAGTTCATCGATCGTCGCTTTCACTGATTGACTCCGGTTTCCCGTCGTCAGGCTGCGGATTTTATCCTTCAGCCTTTTCACGCTACCCGGCGCTATCTTCAGCTTCGTCTGTTTGTGCCATGTCACACTGTACCCCAGGAACTTTCGCTCCCATGGGCGCGCCACCGCGCTCTTCTTCTCATTTACCTTCAGCTTCAGTTTGTTCTCAAGGAACTCACTGATATCCTTCAGTATATGTTCGCACGCTTTCCGGCTGCTCACGTAGATATTGC
>NZ_LJCS01000212.1:0-661 GCF_001280945.1 Photorhabdus heterorhabditis
CTGCATAAGCGGATCTGGCAATGCCCTTTCTGTCGAGTCGAACATGACCGCGATATTAATGCGGCGATCAACATCCAGGGCAAGGGCATAACAGTATTACAGGCGGCGGGACTCGTCGTTTCTGCCCCCGGAGGCCTGCGTAAATCCGTTGCACCAACGGTTGCGGCCTGAGAAGTGGGAAGCCTCGCCGTTTTTTACGGCGGGGAGCAGTCACCTGATCGAAGTTTAAATTTTGGTTATTTTTAAGCAAAGCACTGGCAAGTTGCTGGCCCAGAAAACCTGCGGCACCCGTGATTATCACTTTCATTGCGACTCTCCTTGTTTAATAGCTTTGGGCTATTTGTGCTTGTAAGTAGATTTTTTGTTCTTATATGCTAACGGTATGTAATATCAGGTTGTGCTCTCGTAATTGTTGCTGCACTTCTGGGGAAAGTTGGCTATCACAGACAATATCATCCAAACTCGAAAGCGGGCAGACACGAAACATACCGTATTTGCCATATTTACTACTGTCAGAAACTAAGACCCGGCGGCGGGCAGTTTTTAGTACTGCCTGTTTGACTAATATTTTCTCTTCATGTGGTGTGGAGACACCATGCTCCAGATCCCATGAACTGGTGCTAATAAAAGCAATGTCTACATTCAAGCTACGAAGTAGCAT
>NZ_LJCS01000213.1:0-648 GCF_001280945.1 Photorhabdus heterorhabditis
CGATGCGCGCCGTGGCGACATTACTGACCCCGGAAGTCCCGCTTGATCCCTTGACGGCTCAGCAATGGTATCTGAGTGATGCCAACATTCTGCCGGTCTGGAAGGACTACACCGGTAAGGGCGTACGTATTGGTCAGTTCGAGCCAGGTGGTCAGTTCGCCACCGCGCCCGAAATCTTTGATATCAATCACCCCGACCTTGCGGCGAATGTTGATAAAACCTGGTTGCAGACTCAACAAACCCATGGCACTTTGCCGAATGTGGTTTCCAACCACGCAACAATGGTGGCGGGTGTGATGGTCGCGGCGAAGAATAATGCCGGGGGTGTCGGGGTGGCCTATGAGGCGACGTTGGGCGGCTATTATCTGGCTAATAGCGGTGCCGATCTTGCGGGGCTGGGGCATATGGTCAGTTTTGATGTTGCCAACAATAGCTGGGGATTTACCGACGATTTTGCACTCAGCAGCTTTCAGGACGGCGCTATCAATACGGCCGCGTCGCTGAGCCTGAATGCGCAGTACGCGGCGGCTAATGGTCGTGGCGGATTGGGGACCGTCATCGTGGCGGCGGGCGGCAACCATCGTGCAGAAGGCGGCAATGCTCAAGGGTCACTGACCAATAACAACCGCTTTTCGGTGGAAGTCGGTG
>NZ_LJCS01000214.1:0-648 GCF_001280945.1 Photorhabdus heterorhabditis
CGATGCGCGCCGTGGCGACATTACTGACCCCGGAAGTCCCGCTTGATCCCTTGACGGCTCAGCAATGGTATCTGAGTGATGCCAACATTCTGCCGGTCTGGAAGGACTACACGGGCAAGGGCGTACGCATTGGTCAGTTCGAGCCAGGTGGTCAGTTCGCCACCGCGCCCGAAATCTTTGATATCAATCACCCCGACCTTGCGGCGAATGTTGATAAAACCTGGTTGCAGACTCAACAAACCCATGGCACCTTGCCGAACGTGGTCTCCAACCACGCAACAATGGTGGCGGGTGTGATGGTCGCGGCGAAGAATAATGCCGGGGGTGTCGGGGTGGCCTATGAGGCGACGTTGGGCGGCTATTATCTGGCTAATGACGGTGCCGATCTTGCGGGACTGGGGCATATGGTCAGTTTTGACATTGCCAACAATAGCTGGGGATTTACCGACGATTTTGCACTCAGCAGCTTTCAGGACGGCGCTATCAATACGGCCGCGTCGCTGAGCCTGAATGCGCAGTATGCGGCGGCTAATGGTCGTGGCGGATTGGGGACCGTCATCGTGGCGGCGGGCGGCAACCATCGTGCAGAAGGCGGCAATGCTCAAGGGTCACTGACCAATAACAACCGCTTTTCGGTGGAGGTCGGTG
>NZ_LJCS01000215.1:0-626 GCF_001280945.1 Photorhabdus heterorhabditis
CCATTAACAGCAGTAAATAACTGATCGCTGATCACATTTCACACTATTCATTCTGACGGTCAATTAATTTCACATTAGAATAGTTTGATGATGTCACTATTAAATCATCAATATTCTCTGTGGAAAGATGGCTGTTTTATCACCGCAGCCTGACCGCAGATAACCGAGTCACTTATTGGTCAGATCATTGACTTTGTCACACTTAAGTTTAACAAAAGGGATAGTACGATGAATAAACTCAGCAACTCTGTGGCGAGAGGCACGAGTTATCTTTTAATTTACCTGACGGCCATTCAGCCACTGCACCCGGCTATGGCGGCGGGAATAACGCCGGATAATCCCCAAACACAGGTACAAATTCAGGGAAATGTGCCGGTTGTCAATATTGCTACTCCTAATAGTGCCGGGATATCTCACAACACTTATAAAGAGTTTAATGTTGCCACTCAAGGAGCAGTGCTTAATAACGCTACTCAGGCGGCTCAGTCACAATTAGCCGGGCAATTAAATGCAAATAGCCACTTAAAAGGTAAAGCCGCCGAATTAATTATTAATGAAGTCACCGGTAATGGGCAGTCTGACCTGCAAGGCAAACTGGAAATTCTGGGTCATAAAGCCAATGTAAT
>NZ_LJCS01000216.1:0-609 GCF_001280945.1 Photorhabdus heterorhabditis
CAATCTTCAAACGACGCATTTCAGCATCAACATGGTGACGCAGCTTATCTGAGGAAGCAGGCTGTTTCAGATCCGCCATCAGGCTCAGTTGAGTCACCACCGCGCTGAGAAAATGTTTACGTTTTCCGACGAACTTAATGACTTTTAATTCCCTGCCATGCAGCTTAGCTAATACGACCAGTGCCGGAAGCGGCACTTTCTCCACGGCTTTATTCATCACCGCAAACAAGGTGCTACTCAGTTCATTCAGGTATTTTTCTATCGTGAGGGAAGCGGGTCCATGAAAGTGCTCAGCCATGTCTTTAAGCCCATCGGGGATTTTATCCCAGGCGAGAGAGCCGTAATCTGCACCGGTCTTTAGAACCCCATGAGTCTGCTCTATCCTTTTATCGCTGTTCATCACCAGCGCACGTAACAGCAGATTATCCGGCGTGATGCTGTCGCGCATCATCTGCTCTTGAAAATAATGTGAGGCCCCCAGCTTGTCCTGCATCCCGTAAACACAATCATGAACCGACTGGGTAAACAGCGCGCCGCTGTAATCGTCCGTGCTGTCAAAGTTATGGTCAAAATAGTCCAGCAGGGTCTGGCTTTTCAGCCAGTCCAGAT
>NZ_LJCS01000217.1:0-609 GCF_001280945.1 Photorhabdus heterorhabditis
CAATCTTCAAACGACGCATTTCAGCATCAACATGGTGACGCAGCTTATCTGAGGAAGCAGGCTGTTTCAGATCCGCCATCAGGCTCAGTTGAGTCACCACCGCGCTGAGAAAATGTTTACGTTTTCCAACGAACTTAATGACTTTTAATTCCCTGCCATGCAGCTTAGCTAATACGATCAGTGCCGGAAGCGGCACTTTCTCCACGGCTTTATTCATCACTGCAAACAAGGTGCTACTCAGTTCATTCAGGTATTTTTCTATCGTGAGGGAAGCGGGTCCATGAAAGTGCTCAGCAATATCTTTAAGTCCATCGGGGATTTTATCCCAGGCGAGAGAGCCGTAATCTGCACCGGTCTTTAAGACGCCGTGAGTTTGCTCTATTTTTTTATCGCTGTTCATCACCAGTGCACGCAACAGCAGATTATCCGGCGTGATGCTGTCGCGCATCATCTGCTCTTGAAAATAATGCGAGGCCCCCAGTTTGTCCTGCATCCCGTAAACACAATCATGAACCGACTGGGTAAACAGCGCGCCGCTGTAATCGTCCGTGCTGTCAAAGTTATGGTCAAAATAGTCCAGCAGGGTCTGGCTTTTCAGCCAGTCCAGAT
>NZ_LJCS01000218.1:0-602 GCF_001280945.1 Photorhabdus heterorhabditis
GCTTATTCGCTTAACCTCACAACCCAAAGACGTCTTGGGTCGCAGAGTGTTGAGAGACTCTTCAATAATACCTCTCGATATTACTGACAGTTTTCAATTTTCAGCTTGTTCCAGATTGTTAAAGAGCAAAATAATTCACAGCATACTGTCACCAATATACTCTGAAATAGTGTTATATGGTGGAGCTAAGCGGGATCGAACCGCTGACCTCCTGCGTGCAAGGCAGGCGCTCTCCCAGCTGAGCTATAGCCCCATACAGAAATAAACCGTCATCGCAGTTTATACAAACCTTTTCACCGCCGTCAGTTTCAACGCGGAGCACGCAGCGTGCACCAGCACAGGAGTCATGCAGCGTCCGAAAATGCCACGGAGGAAAAGCGTTTGGTAGGCCTGAGTGGACTTGAACCACCGACCTCACCCTTATCAGGGGTGCGCTCTAACCACCTGAGCTACAAGCCTGTCGCAATAACGTATTCTCTTCTTTCATCAGACAATCTGTGTGAACACTCACTCAACGCATCTCAGGTAAGGAGGTGATCCAACCGCAGGTTCCCCTACGGTTACCTTGTTACGACTTCACCCCAGTCATGAATCACAAAGTG
>NZ_LJCS01000219.1:0-597 GCF_001280945.1 Photorhabdus heterorhabditis
AGGCATGTACCCGGTTTGCGGCGGATCTGGTCGCTGCAATGGGGACTCTTGCTGAAATCTGTGAGCGGTTGTTGAATAATTTTCTGGTACTCAGGTTAAAGCCTCTGCTGGGTTCTGTCTTGGGGGAAAAGCTATTGACCAAGGTAATAACGTGGATTGGGAGGGTAAAATTCCTTGGATCTTTGGCTGGGATCGTTGGGGTGGTATGGGATGGGTATCATGCAATAGATGAGATATTTTTCAAAAAAAATAGAAGATTGGGAATTGCCTATCTGATTTCGGCGGTGAGTGCAGGTCTGTGGATTGCTGGTGTCTTAGGTCCATTAGGTATTTTTGTTGCTTTGGTTTTATTCTTTGGCGCCAATATCTATCTGGCGATGAAAAAGAAGAATGAGATCCAGAAATGGTTGATGGCTTGCTTGTGGCGCAAAATTCCGGCAGGTGAAGGGGATGTTCCTGTTATCTGGCCCGATAGCAGAATGGAAATGGACGCTTTTAACAAATTAATGACTTCGGCGGAGGCATAATTATGCAATTAGATGGGTTGTATATCCCTTATAAACTGAATCGTTTGTTGACTCAGCAAGAGAAAGACGA
>NZ_LJCS01000220.1:0-595 GCF_001280945.1 Photorhabdus heterorhabditis
CTGCCCTTTCATTGTCGAAAAAATCATCATCAGGATCGACCAACCGACTTTTAGAAAGTGAATCTAAAACGGCACTACCCAATTGGCTATCAGTTACATCGGGAGATAGAACATGTTCGTGACTTTGAGGATCAGCTCTAAGCAGGCGATACCCAGAATAAGTTTTGACAGAGTAAAAATCACCATTAAATTTGGCACTCGCATTCAGTCCTTGATCAAAATCTGTATTCATTATTTCACCACTGTAATTTTAACGTTTACATTCTTATCCGCACCATAAGCAATTGCATGATTAATCTGCTCCCACTGCTCAGGGGTTGTAGTCTTTGGAACGGCGATACGTACTTCACGTTGTGATATCATATTCATCTTAATTATATCTTCACCCTTTCCCGCTTCTTTAAAGTTAACTACTGCATCAATATTCCCTTTCATTGATGTATATATCTGTTTAGGATCTTTTACCCGCGCTGCTGTACGAGTATCCAATGTCTTAACACTGGTAGCTATCCCTGTTTTCTGATCATAAAAATCAAACGTCCTGAAATTCTCTGGCAGTCGAGAACCTGCTGGCATCTGCGTAGCAACAAAATCC
>NZ_LJCS01000221.1:0-594 GCF_001280945.1 Photorhabdus heterorhabditis
AGGCATGTACCCGGTTTGCGGCGGATCTGGTCGCTGCAATGGGGACTCTTGCTGAAATCTGTGAGCGGTTGTTGAATAATTTTCTGGTACTCAGGTTAAAGCCTCTGCTGGGTTCTGTCTTGGGGGAAAAGCTGCTGACCAAGGTAATAACGTGGATTGGGAGGGTAAAATTCCTTGGATCTTTGGCTGGGATCGTCGGGGTGGCATGGGATTTGTATCATGCAATAGATGACATTAGGAAAGGCAATGTAGGATCAGGGATCGCTTATCTGATTTCTGCGATAAGTGGATTGGTGTTGATTATCTTTTCCTTGGGGCCGGTAGGTATTGTTATTACCTTGCTGTTTTTCTTTGGTGCCAATATCTATTTGGAAATGAAGAAGAAAAATGAGATCCAGAAATGGTTGATGGCTTGCTTGTGGCGAAAAATTCCGGCAGGTGAAGAGGATGTTCCTGTTATCTGGCCTGATAGCAGAATGGAAATGGACGCTTTTAACAAATTAATGACTTCGGCGGAGGCATAATTATGCAATTAGATGGGTTGTATATCCCTTATAAACTGAATCGTTTGTTGACTCAGCAAGAGAAAGACGA
>NZ_LJCS01000222.1:0-589 GCF_001280945.1 Photorhabdus heterorhabditis
ACAACCGGCACGACATGTCCGGCAAACGACTGCTCAGGCGGACGGGGCCGGTCAGTAGGTAGATCCAGCAGAACCGGCGCGTCAGCCAGCATGGTGCGCCAATAGTCGGATTGAATCCGGGTACGTTCAGCCGACAGCCACTGGCGCTGCCAGGCGGCATAATCCGGGTATTGAATCACCAGCGGTGGCAACGGGTCCGGTTGCCCGGCCAGAAACGCCGTATAGAGTGTGTTCAGCTCATGAATCAACACACTGGCAGACCAGCCATCGGAAACAATGTGATGCTGGGTGAGTAAGAACCGGTATTCGTCATCGGCGAGCCGGATAAGGCTGCCGCGGATAAGCGGCCCACGGTCAAGATCAAATGGCGTATGGATTTCTCCGGCGCTCAAGCGCTCAAGCACCATATCGGCATCCGGGAGTCCGCGCAGGTCATGTTGAGATAAAGGCAAGCCACTATCCGCTTCCAACAGCCGTACCTGCGGCTGACCGTCAACCGAGACAAAAACAGAACGTAACGCCTCATGACGGGCGAACAGGGTATCCAGCGCCTGCTGCCAGGCCACGATATCCAGTTGACCACCCAAGT
>NZ_LJCS01000223.1:0-583 GCF_001280945.1 Photorhabdus heterorhabditis
CTGCAATTTGAAATCTATTGGGTATAAATATATTAAATCATTGTTTAAAGGCAATTATTAATAATTTAGGACAACCATAGTTTAATTCATAAAAATAATAATAAAATGTCCTTCTAACTCAGAAGAATAATTATTTTTGTATAATTAGCAGTAAGAAAAAATCCAACAAATTTCAACTAGAAATATACTCAGGCCATTCATATTCAACATCTAAAATTATTTCACTTTGTCATTACTTATTTTTATATTTAAAATTACAGACTAAATTTTTCAATATTCAAAAAGCGCTACCTATTTAGACAGCGCTTTATCAATAATATGTCAAGACCATATAACTTTTTTTTACTTTGGTTGTTTCAGACAATTAACATCAGAAATGAGGAAAATACCTTTATACCCTTCATCCTTCAAGCTGCTACTTTGTTGGATGCGTTCATTTGCCGCCGCACTGCAACTTGAAATCTATTGGGTATATTACAGCCTAGTTCAAAAATAATAATAATAGAATTTTATTCTAACTCAGAACGTTAACTGTTTTTATATAATTAGCAGCAATAAATAATTCAATACCTAAAAATAACTC
>NZ_LJCS01000224.1:0-569 GCF_001280945.1 Photorhabdus heterorhabditis
TCCCCCAAGACAGAACCCAGCAGAGGCTTTAACCTGAGTACCAGAAAATTATTCAACAACCGCTCACAGATTTCAGCAAGAGTCCCCATTGCAGCGACCAGATCCGCCGCAAACCGGGTACATGCCTCTGTATTTTCCTTAGGCCACCCAGCCGCGCGCAATGCGGAAATCTGCAACACCATAGAGAAGGTACAACCAATAAAGGGCGGAACATGTGCCAACTGCTTAGCAATATTCTCAACCGAACTGCCCTCTAACTGCGCCAGTTTTGTGCGTAACGTCCTCGGAAACAGCGCCGCACGGATCTCATCGACAGAATGCAAGGTTTTCACCACAGACTTGGCCCGTTCCGCTTCGGGTAAAGCCCGGGTTTTTTCCGCTTCACCTGCGTCTGCCAGCGTAACAAAGTTGAATTCCTGATCCCCCTCCATCGGCAAGCCATCAATCTTCAAACGACGCATTTCAGCATCAACATGGTGACGCAGCTTATCTGAGGAAGCAGGCTGTTTCAGATCCGCCATCAGGCTCAGTTGAGTCACCACCGCGCTGAGAAAATGTTTACGTTTTCC
>NZ_LJCS01000225.1:0-558 GCF_001280945.1 Photorhabdus heterorhabditis
GAATACATTATTAGCGGCGGTAAGGAACCGCCGGTGTTAGTACCCGGTGTGCCGGATTTTGACCCGGAAATCGCCCAGAAGCAGTTGCGGGAAGCGGCAGCGGAATTTCGCAGTGACTACCGGAAAGAACGGCGTGAGATATCCGGTGCGAAGCAATTTGCTGCCGAAAACATTCTGGGCAACGCCCTTTATCTGTTGAACAGTGAGGATGAGGAGCGGGAATATCAGCAAATGAAAGCCGCGGGAGAGGCGTTGGTCGACCGGCTTTTCCCGGCTGTTCCGGCGAGAAAAACCGGTCAGCCAGAATCCCCGGAGTCATTACTGGTGGCCCTGTATGACAATCAGGTGCATGATTCCCGTGCCTGGTTTATGTACTCTACGCTGGATACGCGTGAGCCGGAGGGCGGTTATTTCCGTTACCGGGTGATTTACTTCGGCACAATGTGTAATAAACCCCTGTCGCTTTTGACGGTGGACTGCAATGTGGTTGGGGCAATGGCACCGGTTGGCTGTGCTTTGTTTATCTTCAAACGGAAAAAAATCGGCAACATGATGGCG
>NZ_LJCS01000226.1:0-546 GCF_001280945.1 Photorhabdus heterorhabditis
CGCTTTATCAAACACCGGTTTCCCGGTGGATAAGGTGACCGCCGGGGTATTGATAAAGCCGCAACCCTGGCAGGTGATGCCGTTCGGGTTAGTGATGAAAACCGCGGCTTTTTGCCCCACCACTTCCTGCAGCCCTTGCAGATTTGAGGCCATCGTGCCCACCACCTCATGAATAATCAGCTCAGCCGGTTGACCGGTGAAGTTCAGATTCGCGCCAATTTTCCCCGCCAGCAGAGACTGTGTATCCTGAGTCGCGTTATTCAATACCAGTCCCGACGTGCCAACATTCAATGCCTGATAACGGTTATGTGAAACACCCCGGGCGTTAGGTGCCGCAATATGAATAATCGGGCGATTGTTTTTCGCGGTGATCCGGGTGTATTTATCCGCCAGTGTGATCCCCGGGACTTCGCCTTCCACTTCTGAGACGTTTAGGGTCAGTTGAGGCGCATGAGTTAATGCCCGTGCAATCAGCGCAGCAGTGACCGGCGTATATTTCCCTGCCACTGAGTTATACCGCCCTGCCGGTGAGTGCAGTTCGGGGTT
>NZ_LJCS01000227.1:0-545 GCF_001280945.1 Photorhabdus heterorhabditis
ACGCCCGGTATCCACAGTCCCGGGATGACCCGACAGATAGGCTCCGCCAGAAGTGTAGTAGCCGTATTGTATTTGGGTTTCCAGCGTTTCATATCCACTTATCTGATCCCGCTCAAACTGCCGACACTGCGCCTCTTTCAGCGTGCCTAGAGAAGCCGAAAGCGCAATCCCTCTGATGTAATGTGGATTTTCATGAAACTGGGTCTTTAACCGATAATTCATCAGCGCGGTAATATCCTGCACTATCGCAACCGGATCAGGCAGGAACAGGATGACCCCTTTGCCTGGCATTAACTCTCTCTCTGCCCACCAGAGGTTATTCTGATCAAATAGATATTTCCCATTCCACTGAGAACGGGTGTAATCGGCAATACGCCGGTTGGTATCTATTCTCGTGTGATATTCCGCTACGGTATCCGTCAGTGACGAGAACGGCAGCGCATTCTCCCCCTCTCCACTGTTCAGCCATTTTTCCATATCAAAACGTTGCATATATCGCGCTCGATAGGCCGGATCTTCATGCTTTTTACGTACCGCATCCGTCC
>NZ_LJCS01000228.1:0-545 GCF_001280945.1 Photorhabdus heterorhabditis
ACGCCCGGTATCCACAGTCCCGGGATGACCCGACAGATAGGCTCCGCCAGAAGTGTAGTAGCCGTATTGTATTTGGGTTTCCAGCGTTTCATATCCACTTATCTGATCCCGCTCAAACTGCCGACACAACGCCTCTTTCAGCGTGCCTAGAGAAGCCGAAAGTGCAATCCCTCTGATGTAATGTGGATTTTCATGAAACTGGGTCTTTAACCGATAATTCATCAGCGCGGTAATGTCCTGCACCATTGCAACCGGATCAGGCAGGAACAGGATGACCCCTTTGCCTGGCATTAATTCTCTCTCTGCCCACCAGAGGTTATTCTGATCAAATAGATATTTCCCATTCCACTGAGAGCGGGTGTAATCGGCAATACGCCGGTTAGTATCTATTCTCGTGTGATATTCCGCTACAGTATCTGTCAGTGACGAGAACGGCAGCGCATTCTCCCCCTCTCCACTGTTCAGCCATTTTTCCATATCAAAACGTTGCATATATCGCGCTCGATAGGCCGGATCTTCATGCTTTTTACGTACCGCATCCGTCC
>NZ_LJCS01000229.1:0-541 GCF_001280945.1 Photorhabdus heterorhabditis
CGTCTGGCGGATACTGGTGTCATCATATCGCTGGGCGGACTTTTCCCCCTGATTTAGCAGCTTTTTTTCTGCCGTTTTTCCCCGCTTTGTTAAAGTGCATTCCAACTCGCCCCGACGGGCACTTTGTCGATGTTAGCTCACTTTTTCCCCGATGTCAGTGCCGGGTTTCGGCCTGCTTTGCCTGCCAGAACCGGGTTTTATCAGGAACCCGTGGTGGCGGGGCAGCTTGTCTGCGCCGCTGACGCGGGTTGGCCGGGTGCGGGCTGGCGAAGCCTGCTTATCGACGGGGTTCAGCGGGGAGCCCCCGCTCGCGGGGGCGGACGGGGCGGAGATGGCGAGTACGGGAACGAGCAAGGCGCCTGCGACTGCGAGCCGGACGCAGCCAGTGCAGCAGGGTTGGGCGGGGGCAATAAACCGCGGCCAGCTCGCTGGCCTGCTTTCAGGGCCGTTGACCCTGACGGCCTGACCGGCAACGGCTTAAGGTCGATGTTAACACCGGAGCCGCCAGGGACGGCGGCGACTGCGGCGGTGGGATTTTGCA
>NZ_LJCS01000230.1:0-529 GCF_001280945.1 Photorhabdus heterorhabditis
CCGTGGCGGAACAACAGGGCCGCAAGCTGATTAAACGCGGTAAAGATTACGTGCTGCTGTGCCCGTTCCATGAGGAAAAAACCCCGTCAATGGTCCTCAGCCCGGAAAAAAACCTCTATCACTGTTTTGGCTGCAACACCGGCGGTTCAGTGCTGGACTGGGTGATGAAAACCGAACGCCTGAGCCTGCGACGGGCGGCAGAGCACCTGCGCGGCACGCTGGGGAATAATCCGGCTGTTGCGCCGCTGGTTCAGCCGAATGAACCCACCGTACTGGCCGAAGACGAAGCCGGACGGCAGGCGCTGCTCAGCCGGGTGGTGGAGTTTTACCATCATACGCTGCTGAACGCCCCCGAAGCCGTGGCCTATCTGGAAAAACGCCGGTTACATCATCCCGAATTAGTCGCCGGTTTTAAGCCCGGCTTTGCCAACCGAACCCTGGCTTACCGCCTGCCGGAGAAACAACTGAAAGCCGGCGCAGCTATCCGGGCCCGGTTGCAAGCGGTGGGCCTGATGCGGGAGTCAGGTCA
>NZ_LJCS01000231.1:0-528 GCF_001280945.1 Photorhabdus heterorhabditis
CGCCGTGGTTACCGTGCAGGCTGACTATATTGACTCCACCGTCCCCATCAATCGTTGCACTCCCGTGACCCACTTCGATCACGTCGTCACCCACACCGCCGAAAATCTTATCGTCCCCGCCACCGGCGTGAATGACGCTGCCGCCTTGGGCAGCATAGATTGAGTCGCCCTGAGAACCGGCATAGATAACCGACTTGCCACTGCCACCAATGATGGTGTTGTGCCCACTGCCGCCGACCAGGACGTCGTTACCCATGCCACCGACTAACACCGAATCGCCGGAGCCGCCCTTGATAAAGACACCATTAGCTCCACCGCTTCTGATGACATCACTGCCACTCCCGCCTTGAGCCATAGTTAAACCGGCCTGAGCCATGTTCAGCTCTATACCTTTTTTGCCAACAATGATCGCCGTATCGTGCCCGCCATTGCCGTGAATGTTTTTCGTATCGTCAGCAGCACTGATAACAAAAACGTCATCACCGGCACCACCAACATAGGTATTGCTCCCGGCGCCCCCAACCAGCC
>NZ_LJCS01000232.1:0-522 GCF_001280945.1 Photorhabdus heterorhabditis
GCCTATTCAGATTCGCCGCTGCCGGTTTCAGTATCCCCTGCCACGCCTGCGTTAACGGCTGCACAAACAGCGTCTGCCCCAGGCCCTGCCATTGTCCCCCCAGACTGGCCGCGACCAGACGCCCATAACCCTGCGTCTCCGTCAAATCCGTGCTTTTCCCTTCAAACACCGCCCGGGCCAGTGTGTTCGCCATGGCCGGCGGGTCATCACTGGTGTTCATCTGTTGCAGTTTCAGCCGCACTTCGGTGACCCGGGTCAGGAAGGTGCGTAAATTCAGGTGGCTGTCCGCCTTCATGCCCTCAGGCGCCTGATTTTCGCCCATCAACGCCAGCAGCGGCCCAAAGGTCTCGCTCATCGGTCCACGGCTTTCAGAGGACAGCGCTGTCATCGGCACGGTTTTGTTGTTTAGCAGCGTGTTGGCCGATTTCACCAGCCGGTCGGATAAAGCCGGCCCGCGCTGACCCGTTTGTCCCTGATACGCCACCGTGTTCATTAGCGCCATCAGCGGGGACTGACGGGTAT
>NZ_LJCS01000233.1:0-522 GCF_001280945.1 Photorhabdus heterorhabditis
GCCTATTCAGATTCGCCGCTGCCGGTTTCAGTATCCCCTGCCACGCCTGCGTTAACGGCTGCACAAACAGCGTCTGCCCCAGGCCCTGCCATTGTCCCCCCAGACTGGCCGCGACCAGACGCCCATAGCCCTGCGTCTCCGTCAAATCCGTGCTTTTCCCTTCAAACACCGCCCGGGCCAGTGTATTCGCCATGGCCGGCGGGTCATCACTGGTGTTCATCTGTTGCAGTTTCAGCCGCACTTCGGTGACCCGGGTCAGGAAGGTGCGTAAATTCAGGTGGCTGTCCGCCCTCATGCCCTCTGGCGTCTGATTTTCGCCCATCAACGCCAGCAGCGGCCCAAAGGTCGCGCTCATCGGTCCACGGCTTTCAGAGGACGGCGCTGTCATCGGCACAGTTTTGTTGTTTAGCAGCGTGTTGGCCGATTTCACCAGCCGGTCGGATAAAGCCGGCCCGCGCTGACCCGTTTGTCCCTGATACGCCACCGTGTTCATTAGCGCCATCAGCGGGGACTGACGGGTAT
>NZ_LJCS01000234.1:0-502 GCF_001280945.1 Photorhabdus heterorhabditis
GCCGCCAGGGTGGAAAGGGTGCTGATAGTTTGCTTCTGCTCCTCCGTTAACTCACTGACTTTGGCCCCATCACCGTAAAGTTGCTTAATCAGGACCTGCGCCGCCAGCTCACCCGAAGCCGCCCCGGCAGCACCCGCGAGCGCATTATTACCGCTGACTTCTGCCGCCACCGCGCCTAAAATCGCGTGGGCTAATGTATTGGTGGCGATATCTACCTGATGGGTTTGCGGGTCGGTGGTCAGCTCTTTAATCACGCCCGCCAGATACGGTGAAGCCCCGCCAGCCAGCGCCTGACCCAGATTGTTCCCTGCCAGGCCCTGAATGGCTGCCGTAGCCGCCTGTAAGGCTTTCTGATAAGTGCCGCCAGTCCCAAAACCTGAGTCATTCAGCGCCTGATGATAGGCAGTGGTGTAGATTTGGCTTTTAATGTCTTCCATGCTCGGGTCGGCGTGACCCGTTTTCGCCAGGGTGGCTTTGGCAGCTTCAATATCCTGTTCACTGA
>NZ_LJCS01000235.1:0-494 GCF_001280945.1 Photorhabdus heterorhabditis
GTTTTACTTGTTCGTCCTGCCATCAAAGCGCAGGGTGATGGTGTGCCGGATTTACCTGCAAGCATTCAAATGCCACCGGTAGAGAGAAAAGGCGAAACGGGCTATACCACTCGTTTGTTGCGAGCAGGCTTTCTGTATATCTGGGATGAGCTGGTGAGTGGCTGGATCAATTATTACGTGACCCGCGAGGGGTATTACTATCCCCTGCCGGAAAATGGCAAAGTGCCTCCCCGCTTAGCCAGCGGTGAAATGAAACCCTGCATTGATCAGCCCAATGAGTTGGCGCGAGCTTCGCTGGTGACATTACCGGTACTGCCGGAAGGTTTCGAAAACAAGGCTTTTTGGTTGGCCTGGTCGGCGGTGGCGTGGACGGATGCGGTACGTAAAAAGCATGAAGATCCGGCCTATCGAGCGCGATATATGCAACGTTTTGATATGGAAAAATGGCTGAACAGTGGAGAGGGGGAGAATGCGCTGCCGTTCTCGTCACTGAC
>NZ_LJCS01000236.1:0-489 GCF_001280945.1 Photorhabdus heterorhabditis
GCAAAACCCAGGCCCGGAATGGACACACTTCCAATACATACCGCTGATTTAACGGATGAACCTGATAGCCTTTTGGCTCCAAGTCCGGGAAATGATAGGGAGGTGGAATTTTTTTAGGATCGTTCCAATCATCTAGTGCCGGCAAACCATCACTGATCTGCCCAATTGTCACATAGCGATATTGATGGCCTTCGGCTTCGGCTTTTGGTTTCACCACCGACGCCTCTTCACCGCGTTTTTCCCGCAACGGATGCTTCTCCATCTCATTCGCCAGTTCCTGAGCACCGATATACAACCTCACCGGATGGGGTGGAAAGGTTTCTTCTCTAATCATACCAAAACCATCCGTTACCCCCCGACGTTCATCTCGCGGATTTCCCCGACTTCTCAACCGGTAAGGCATATTCACAATCGGCTTGCCTTGCTCATCCACCAATTGGAATTCTATCCAGTGTTTCAGAATGTTTTTACAGTCAATATGATCGAGTG
>NZ_LJCS01000237.1:0-479 GCF_001280945.1 Photorhabdus heterorhabditis
GTGTGGGACGGCGACGTGCCGGCGGAAATCCGCGAGTATCAGCACGGCCGGCTGAAAATGATCCGCCATCTGGTGTTTGACGGCTGGGAACTGGTGGCGCAGCAGACGCAGGCGTTTACGCTTAATCTGGACAACCGGGTGGAACTGATGGCCGGGGAGGTGCAAACCCAGTATGCGGTCAGCGCCCCGACTGGCGAGCCACTGGCGCTGTTCGACCCGACGGGTAAACGGGTGTGGCGGCGGCCGAAGCAATCGCTATATGGCCTGCGGCTGAGCGGACACGGCGAGAACCCGCAACTGGACCCGGGCCTCCGATTTGCCGGGCAACTTTTTGATGAAGAAAGTGGTTTATTTTATAATCGGTTCCGCTATTATTTGCCGGAAGGCTGTTGTTACCTGAGTGCCGATCCTACGGGCCTCTGGGGTGGTGAGAATCCGTATGCATACGTCAAAAATCCCACAGGATGGATCGACCCATT
>NZ_LJCS01000238.1:0-472 GCF_001280945.1 Photorhabdus heterorhabditis
CCGCCGGTGTTATTGATGTCGCCGGTACGCAAAGTTAAGTGTCCGCCACTCAACAACTGGCCGCCTTTTGGGTTGGTATTGCGGGGATTAGCCAGCCAGTGACCGCGGGTATCGACGGTCATGTCGCTACCCGACTGTAACCGCCCCGCGGTATTATCCAGCTGACCACTGGTGACTGTGGTAGCGCCCTCACTCAGAATTCGCCCCTGTTGGTTATCCAGTAACTGCCCGTCAGTCTCCAGCGTCAGGGTGTCTGCGGATTGTAAGCTGCCCTCGCGGTTTATCAGTTGCCGGCTGTGAATGCCCAGTCCGCCATTGCCGGCTATCTGCCCCTGCGTATTATTAAGCGCGGTGCTGGTCAGGGTGGTTTTGCCCTCTGCCGCGATTACCCCACCGGTGTTATTGATGTCGCCGGTGCGCAAAGTTAAGTGTCCGCCGCTTAACAACCGGCCACCTTTTTTGTCCGTCGTGG
>NZ_LJCS01000239.1:0-472 GCF_001280945.1 Photorhabdus heterorhabditis
CCGCCGGTGTTATTGATGTCGCCGGTACGCAAAGTTAAGTGTCCGCCACTCAACAACTGGCCGCCTTTTGGGTTGGTATTGCGGGGATTAGCCAGCCAGTGACCGCGGGTATCGACGGTCATGTCGCCACCCGACTGTAACCGCCCCGCGGTATTATCCAGCTGACCACTGGTGACTGTGGTAGCGCCCTCACTCAGAATTCGCCCCTGTTGGTTATCCAGTAACTGCCCGTCAGTCTCCAGCGTCAGGGCGTCGGCGGATTGTAAGCTGCCCTCGCGGTTGGTGAGTTGTCGGCTGTGAATGCCCAGCCCGCCATTGCCGGCTATCTGGCCCTGCGTATTATTGAGCGCGGTGCTGGTCAGGGTGGTTTTGCCCTCTGCCGCGATTACCCCACCGGTGTTATTGATGTCGCCGGTGCGCAAAGTTAAGTGTCCGCCGCTTAACAACCGGCCACCTTTTTTGTCCGTCGTGG
>NZ_LJCS01000240.1:0-460 GCF_001280945.1 Photorhabdus heterorhabditis
CAGGGGGAACGCATCACCACGGAGACCGGCAGCCAGACCCGCTGGTACGTCAAAAAGAAAAAACGGAACAAGCTTGGCATCGGCGGCACCAAAACCTCGCAGGGGAAAGACACCACCGGTTATACACCGGGCCCGGTGACCGAAACGATTGACCTGAACACGCTGGCCTGGCAGGACCATACCCGCCCACCGGGGACCGATATCACGATAACCGACCGCCAGACCGGGCAGGTGCAACAGGCCCCCACTGCCGTGAAACCAGTGGCCGGGATAAACACCCCGTCCTTAGTCCTCCCCCCCGGTCAACCCTTAGTCCTGCCGCCCGGTCAGCCGTTTGAACTGAGTTTGCCGCCGGAAACCGTCAAAGGACAAACAGTCGACCCGGTGATACGCGTGGTGACGCCCGATACCCGCTTACCGGATAACAGCCTGTATACCGTGCAGCCGGGCAGTGACAGCC
>NZ_LJCS01000241.1:0-459 GCF_001280945.1 Photorhabdus heterorhabditis
ACTAGCAAAATACCGCAATGGCCTCAGGAAGTAGAAGACGCTTGTCAGGTTGATCCTGATGACCCGATTAATGTCAATGCCGCGAATAATCCTGTGCATTTATGGCGTTATATTTTGGCGAATCAGAAGCGGGAAGAACGTCAGGCATTGTATGATCGCCAATTATCAGCATATACCCGTTTGCAAGAGAAAATTGCAATGGCTCATTCAACTTCGGCGGAGGCGTAGTTATGAAATGGAATATTTTGTATAACCCTTATAAATTGAATCGTCCTTTGACTTGGGTAGAGAAGCATGATCAATTTTGTCAGGGAAAACCGACTAAGATAACTGCTAAATATGGTCTGTATATTGTTGATCACGATACGGTGATCCGTATGAATTCTACTTATATGGAAACGGTGGATAAGTATTATAGAGAGAAGGGATTTGTTAGTTCTCTTAATGCAACGGTATTTT
>NZ_LJCS01000242.1:0-447 GCF_001280945.1 Photorhabdus heterorhabditis
TGGATATTATTGTCACCAGTACCGGACTGAGCCGGGATAAAATTGAAGCGTTAAAGCATTAAATTAATCTTCTTTTTATACAGCAAAATGCCGATATTCAAGATCGGCATTTTTGTTCTTATTTATACCCTATGGATTTCAAGATGCCTCGCGGCGGCAAGAGCGCGAATCCCCGGGAGCATAGATAACTCTGTAACTGGAGTGAGTGCAGCCAACTTGAAAGATGACGGGGATAGACAATGAATAGTCATGACTACCTGATAAAACAGAGAAACAGATTGTGGCGAAGAAAGAAAAACGGCCTCACCATGACGCGTTATTTTTACTGAATGGGCATACGCTGGATCTCTCACACTTTGTCCATCAACTGATTGAACAATCTCCGGAGCATGAAACGATGTTGATGACTATTGCAGAACAGCTTGAACAAAAAGGGCGCGAGCAAGG
>NZ_LJCS01000243.1:0-434 GCF_001280945.1 Photorhabdus heterorhabditis
GCTTATTCGCTTAACCTCACAACCCAAAGACGTCTTGGGTCGCAGAGTGTTGAGAGACTCTTCAATAATACCTCTCGATATTACTGACAGTTTTCAATTTTCAGCTTGTTCCAGATTGTTAAAGAGCTTTTATCGTTAAGCCGACTCAATCAAAATCCGCTTAACGATAACACGACAACGCCTTTCACCCGTCATCCGCAAGTGGCGTCCCCTAGGGGATTCGAACCCCTGTTACCGCCGTGAAAGGGCGGTGTCCTAGGCCTCTAGACGAAGGGGACCCATAGTCAGCTTCGCAGACGCATTCTTGCTCTTCTTTCATCAGACAATCTGTGTGAACACTCACTCAACGCATCTCAGGTAAGGAGGTGATCCAACCGCAGGTTCCCCTACGGTTACCTTGTTACGACTTCACCCCAGTCATGAATCACAAAGTG
>NZ_LJCS01000244.1:0-419 GCF_001280945.1 Photorhabdus heterorhabditis
TAACTTATCAAGGGCAGTTGCCCTGATATTATGGGCTATTTTTAGCCTGTTATGGGTTGTCAGTCCCAATAACAGGCAATCAATCTCTGTGGGTTTATTTTCAATGCCAGTCTTTTGCGACACCCTCAGTGCGGGCGGGGATATAAGGCGAAAAGCCCGGGGGGCTTTCAAGAACACTCAGGCGTTGACTGACTCTGAACGTAGGCTCTGAGTGTTTCGATCGTTGCCCCTCCGGTGCTACAGACAAAGTACGATCTTGACCACAGCAACCCTGTTTTGCTCTGCATTCGTGGATGTGTATTCTGCTGGCGTAGTAGCCGTGATGATACTGATTTCAGGTTGTTAACCATCACGCTCACTGCCAGCTTTGGCGGGTATGCGACCAGAAGGTGTACATGATCCCGCTCACCGTCCATCTC
>NZ_LJCS01000245.1:0-411 GCF_001280945.1 Photorhabdus heterorhabditis
TTGTCCTGCATCCCGTAAACACAATCATGAACCGACTGGGTAAACAGCGCGCCGCTGTAATCGTCCGTGCTGTCAAAGTTATGGTCAAAATAGTCCAGCAGGGTCTGGCTTTTCAGCCAGTCCAGATACATTTCGGTCATCGGGGAGATAATGGTGTTGTCGTACCGCGTCAGGTCGGTGGTGAACCGGTCCATAAATGCTTTTTCTTTCTCACGGTCGATGTACTTCTCGTAATCTGACCAACATTCCTGTACCTGCCGTTTTAATGTCGAACTGTCTAACTCACGCCCGGTATCCACAGTCCCGGGATGACCCGACAGATAGGCTCCGCCAGAAGTGTAGTAGCCGTATTGTATTTGGGTTTCCAGCGTTTCATATCCACTTATCTGATCCCGCTCAAACTGCCGACAC
>NZ_LJCS01000246.1:0-410 GCF_001280945.1 Photorhabdus heterorhabditis
CTGCTCGCAACAGACGAGTGGTATAGCCCGTTTCGCCTTTTCTCTCTACCGGTGGCATTTGAATGCTTGCAGGTAAATCCGGCACACCATCACCCTGCGCTTTGATGGCAGGACGAACAAGTAAAACAGGCAGCCCCTTACGGGTACAAAAACTACAGCCCGGGTTAATCACAATAAAATCTCCTGTATTGCACACTCTTTATTTCAGGTTTTCCGGGTTAAGACGACCCGGCAACGCTTCATTCGCGTCGTTATGACAGCCATACCGAGGTATGGCTGCCTGTCAGCCATTACGCCTGACTGCGCTCATTCCACGCATCCGAGTGAATGATGTTGCCGTCTTTGTACGTCCAGGTGATTTTTTCGTAGCGGAACTCAACCTGTTCCAGATGGTTGTGTTTCTCTTTGGC
>NZ_LJCS01000247.1:0-409 GCF_001280945.1 Photorhabdus heterorhabditis
GGTATCGATAGTATCGGGCCGTATCAGGGTGGTGGCGGTGGTTGCTGCTATCGGGCTCCGGAGAAATGGAAACCGGGGATGACGGTTAAGGTGGATTGGGAAACTGGTGTCGCTTACTCCTATGATTTTCCCGGATATGCGAATAGGGAAAAATATTTGGCATGGAGGGAAAAAATCGATTCTCAGAAACGCCAGCATAGCCAGGTAGTACCAGTACCCGATTATACCGGTCAGCGCACCTGTGGGATTACGGTGCATTTCTTACCCTGTGATCAGGTGAAGGTGACGACGTCCTGTGCTACCTACAATAGTCCCAATTATCCGATTAAAGAACCGTTAGAAATGAAGGAGCCGACAGTATGTCCGAAATAATGCCGACAGGCATCTCAAAGCCAGATTATGCCTTATT
>NZ_LJCS01000248.1:0-397 GCF_001280945.1 Photorhabdus heterorhabditis
TTTAAGAGGCCACCATCATGAACACTATCGCATTGATTGGCATCGATCTTGGCAAGCATTCCTTTCATATCCATTGTCAGGATCAATCAGGAAAAGCGTTGCTGCGTAAAAAATTCACCCGAACTAAATTGATGGAATTCTTAGCTGGCTGCTCTCCGGCAATAGTGGTGATGGAAGCCTGTGCGGGCGCGCATTTCATGGCAAGACGGATCGCTGATTTTGGGCATGAGGCCAAGCTGATTTCACCGCAGTTTGTCCGCCCTTTTGTCAAAAGTAACAAGAATGATTTTATTGATGCGGAGGCTATCTGTGAAGCTGCTTCACGGCCCTCAATGCGTTTTGTTCAGCCCAGAACAGAAGCCCAACAAGCCATGCGCGCCCTGCACCGTGTCCGGGA
>NZ_LJCS01000249.1:0-377 GCF_001280945.1 Photorhabdus heterorhabditis
CACGGCCATCTTGAAGCCAAAACCCGACTGACTACGACCAGCCAGACGTTGGATAACACCCAGGGTGTGTTGCTGGCGCAACACATTGACAGCCAGACCACAGGCCATTCCTTCACCAATACCGCCGGACAGGTGATAGCCGAAGACACCCTGACCTTAAATAGCGGTCAGCTGGATAATACTGCGGGGCTGCTACAGGCGGGTGGCGAGATGTCCATTGATACCCACGGTCACTGGCTCGCCAACGCTGCCACGACGGACAAAAAAGGTGGCCGGTTGTTAAGCGGCGGACACTTAACTTTGCGCACCGGCGACATCAATAACACCGGTGGGGTAATCGCGGCAGAGGGCAAAACCACCCTGACCAGCACCGCGCT
>NZ_LJCS01000250.1:0-376 GCF_001280945.1 Photorhabdus heterorhabditis
TGGATATTATTGTCACCAGTACCGGACTGAGCCGGGATAAAATTGAAGCGTTAAAGCATTAAATTAATCTTCTTTTTATACAGCAAAATGCCGATATTCAAGATCGGCATTTTTGTTCTTATTTATACCCTATGGATTTCAAGATGCCTCGCGGCGGCAAGAGCGCGAATCCCCGGGAGCATAGATAACTCTGTAACTGGAGTGAGTGCCGCCAACTTGAAAGATGACGGGGATAGACAACGAGTAGTCATGACTACCTGATAAGACAGAGAAACAGATTGTGGCAAAGAAAGAAAAACGGCCTCACCATGACGCGTTATTCAAGCATTTTTTAACGCAGCCCGAAACGGCCAGGGAGTTTTTATCCCTTTATCTG
>NZ_LJCS01000251.1:0-367 GCF_001280945.1 Photorhabdus heterorhabditis
TATAAATAAGAACAAAAATGCCGATCTTGAATATCGGCATTTTGCTGTATAAAAAGAAGATTAATTTAATGCTTTAACGCTTCAATTTTATCCCGGCTCAGTCCGGTACTGGTGACAATAATATCCAGGCTGACGCCATGCCGTAATAAGGCTCGAGCCGTTTCCACTTTACCTTCCTCTCGGCCTTGCTCAATACCCTGCTCAATACCTTGCTCGATACCCTGCTCAATACCTTGCTTGATACCTTGCTCGCGCCCTTTTTGTTCAAGCTGTTCTGCAATAGTCATCAACATCGTTTCATGCTCCGGAGATTGTTCAATCAGTTGATGGACAAAGTGTGAGAGATCCAGCGTATGCCCATTCAGTA
>NZ_LJCS01000252.1:0-352 GCF_001280945.1 Photorhabdus heterorhabditis
GGGTAATAATGACTCAGGCTGTCTCCATCCCAGTTGGATGTCGCCTTCACGCACCAGTAGCTCAACATTTTCCCCCTTTAACTCTGCCTGACCGGCGGTGATAGCTTTGCCGGCTATGAGGGTCAGATTTTTATTGGCCGCCAGTTTAACCTCGCTGGCCTCAATGTTATGACCCGCGTTTAACGTCATATGGTTGGCTTTATCGAATAAAATCCCCCGGATATCCCAGGGCACGAGCATACTTTGACTGCTATTCATCCAAAGAAAACTCTTGCCCGATAATCATCACACCAACTCGCTTTTTTAAGCTTGTTCCTTTGACTCGGTGCTCCGCAATCGCATTGTTTGACCA
>NZ_LJCS01000253.1:0-359 GCF_001280945.1 Photorhabdus heterorhabditis
GAACAGGCTCATTTGAAGGGATTAGCTCGTCGTCATTTTGCTAAAAAAGCCGTAAAAATAACGCCGGAAGTCAAAAAATGGATAAAACGGTTAATTTGGCAAGATTTGAGTCCTGAACAGGTGGTTGATTATTTGAAGCGGCATAAAGGGATATTTTTGCATCATGAGACAATTTATAGGCTGATTTATCAAGATAAAAGAGAGGGGGGTGATTTATGGCAACATCTGCGAATTGCCAGAAAACCCTATCGTAAACGCTATGGTCGCTATGAAAAAAGAGGCAAAATTAAAAATCGGGTCAGTATTGATGTTCGACCAGAAGTCGTTGATAAAAAAGAACGTATTGGCGACTGGGAAGG
>NZ_LJCS01000254.1:0-355 GCF_001280945.1 Photorhabdus heterorhabditis
GGCGGATAACCGGCGTACTGATAGTGGCGTATTTGGTTTCATCCTTCGATTTTGTTGCCACGGGTTGATCATTTTCATCAATCGCCACTTCAATCGCTGTCAGAATCTGGCTGTTTTTACCGCGCATAGCGGTTAACTCTAATGTACATTTAGCTTCAGGGTTGAAATGATTACGGGCTTTATCTGACATTTCATCTGGAGAGAACCAACCCAAAGCACCAAATTCCAGACTAGTACTACAGCCGTACTTATCCTGAGGGTGGGCTCCCGCCTCTGCGCCGGTAGTGACACTGCTGAGCACGGTACTGGTGCCTTCGCCTCCATATAGACCAATGCAGAATGTGTTCAACGACAT
>NZ_LJCS01000255.1:0-355 GCF_001280945.1 Photorhabdus heterorhabditis
TGGTAAACCGATTAAATAATCGCCCTCGAAAAACACGGGGTGGGAAAACACCGAATGAATTATTTAAAGGAATGCGAACATGTTTACTTCCAGATTAACGATGTTGCACTTATTATGTGAATCCAAGTTGTAATGATTTTTTAACGCGGCACAGAATCTTGGATGCTCTTTCCATGTCAATAAAAAACACATCTATGCTTCTTGCATCAGGTCAGTGTCCATAGCTATTTAACCCGAATTCTGGATAAGAAATTGACGAGAAGCCTGTTCCAGGAGCAAAGTTTTGGTGCAGACCCAAAAACAGCTCCGAGGGGGAACAGGCTATGGACAACTTAGTTGAAATTTTCTGTGATGT
>NZ_LJCS01000256.1:0-352 GCF_001280945.1 Photorhabdus heterorhabditis
CCAATATGCGGTATCCATGGTTGAAGATGGACAAGTTGTTTATCTTGATGCCGGCACCACCACATTTGAAATTGCCAGAGTATTGGCTGAGCGTTTTAACCTCACCATTATTACTAATGATTTTTCCATTATCCAATACCTGATGAATAAACCTCAGTTGAATCTGTTCCATACCGGGGGCAAGTCGATAAGAGAAATCATTCTTGTGTTGGCCGCACCGCAACCATGCTACTTCGTAGCTTGAATGTAGACATTGCTTTTATTAGCACCAGTTCATGGGATCTGGAGCATGGTGTCTCCACACCACATGAAGAGAAAATATTAGTCAAACAGGCAGTACTAAAAACTGCCC
>NZ_LJCS01000257.1:0-350 GCF_001280945.1 Photorhabdus heterorhabditis
GCTTCCAACAGCCGTACCTGCGGCTGACCGTCAACCGAGACAAAAACAGAACGTAACGCCTCATGACGGGCGAACAGGGTATCCAGCGCCTGCTGCCAGGCCACGATATCCAGTTGACCACCCAAGTTCAGGGCCATCGGGATATGATAAGTCTCGCTGACACCATCCCACTTAGCCAGGAACCACAGGCGCTGTTGAGCAAATGACAGCGGCAGCGCTTCCCCGCGGGATATCGGCAGAATGGCCGGCAGGCTAGCGTTCTGTTGACCAGACCGGGCCGCCATGACCTCAGCAAAAGCCATCAAAGTAGGAGACGTAAACAGGGTGGTCAGCGGCAGTTCAATACCTAA
>NZ_LJCS01000258.1:0-350 GCF_001280945.1 Photorhabdus heterorhabditis
GCTTCCAACAGCCGTACCTGCGGCTGACCGTCAACCGAGACAAAAACAGAACGTAACGCCTCATGACGGGCGAACAGGGTATCCAGCGCCTGCTGCCAGGCCACGATATCCAGTTGACCACCCAAGTGCAGGGCCATCGGGATATGATAAGTCTCGCTGACACCATCCCACTTAGCCAGGAACCACAGGCGCTGTTGAGCAAATGACAGCGGCAGCGCTTCCTCGCGGGATATCGGCAGAATGGCCGGCAGGCTAGCGTTCTGTTGACCAGACCGGGCCGCCATGACCTCAGCAAAAGCCATCAAAGTAGGAGACGTAAACAGGGTGGTCAGCGGCAGTTCAATACCTAA
>NZ_LJCS01000259.1:0-350 GCF_001280945.1 Photorhabdus heterorhabditis
TGAATTCCCGGTCAGGAGCTGAAATAGCAGTTTAAAGATATTCTTTGTATTGCAAAAAATAAGATAAACAGGAGACGTTAATATGCCAATACCGTTACTGGCCCCTGTCGCAGTAGGTGCGGCTGAATATGTTGCCAGCGCCTGTGCTGGAGTACTAATTGCTGTCGGCATCATGGAAGCAAGTAAAGAAAAACCGGTTGAAGACGATGGACACATTCACCGTAAGAAAATGGATTTTGTGATAAGTCCTGAAATCACGGATGAAGACAGAAATATTGTCTGGAGTGCCGAAGCGCATGCGGATTTTTGGGAGGATGATGATTTAGGGGATGAATCCGTTGATACCAGTG
>NZ_LJCS01000260.1:0-331 GCF_001280945.1 Photorhabdus heterorhabditis
CAATACAAAGAATATCTTTAAACTGCTATTTCAGCTCCTGACCGGGAATTCAAATGCTCCGAATTAAATTCACATTAACTGGCAAGAGTGAACTTATGCTGACTGGCAATTAATTTTGCCCCACAAGCGGTTTGCATTCCTTCAAGCGCAATCGATTTTCCTTTATATTTTAAAGAGTCAGCCCCCTGAATAATAGGAAATACACCTTTGCATTGAGGGCACTCCACCAAATCTTCTTTACCTGCTACAGGAATACCCTTGTGAGTATAGTCATCAATAGCGGTAATCACCTTACCGCCATGATCTGTCGTATCACCCAGCAGAATAACTG
>NZ_LJCS01000261.1:0-301 GCF_001280945.1 Photorhabdus heterorhabditis
TTTCCGCGACTTCATCAATCGGTCGATTGATATGACTGTTGTATAAAGCAGTATAAAAATAAGAAACAGCTAAATCATATGAAGATGCCCCCAACTCAATGGCTTCTCTTATCATTACCTCCCAATTTACATCTGGCTTATCTTTTCCACGATTAATTAGCCATTCTGCTATAGAAGACATCGCAACTTTAAAACCTTCTGGTGTCATATGGCAATAATCAATAAAGAGTGAATCATCCAACACACTCGTGCCTAAATACTTAGTGAAGTAATATTCTAGATCGATAATTTTGATGCCAAC
>NZ_LJCS01000262.1:0-303 GCF_001280945.1 Photorhabdus heterorhabditis
GGTATTGAAGTTAATACGCCGCTACCTGAAATCGGACATGGCGACAGGCGCAGAAAGGGAGAAACGGGGGGAGGGGCTGCCGCAGGGCGGTCCGCTGTCGCCGCTGCTGTCGAACATGGTGCTGGATAAAGAGCTGGAGCGTCGTGGACACAGCTTCTGTCGCTACGCGGACGACTGCAATATCTACGTGAGCAGCCGGAAAGCGTGCGAACATATACTGAAGGATATCAGTGAGTTCCTTGAGAACAAACTGAAGCTGAAGGTAAATGAGAAGAAGAGCGCGGTGGCGCGCCCATGGGAGCG